>JBHHYW010000170.1:0-6181 GCA_046757745.1 Candidatus Scalindua sp. | reverse complement strand
GCTCCATTTTTACTCTTTTCCTTCATAAAAGCTGGTACAGGCATTCCTATAGCAGTCTTGCTTACATTTGCTATAACCATTTTCCTCTCAATGTCCTTTGAAAAAGCAAATCATTGGCCACTTTATAGGAAAGAAGCATCGACCATGATACAATTAATATCATCACTTGGTATATATATAATAATAATACAGATTGTTGCTATCATTTGGGGAAATGAAGCCAGGGTCTTAAGAGAAGGGATTGACGTTACCTACAATTTCTCAGGTCTGATTCTCACAAGGTCTCAGATGATGGGTGGTATTATAAGCGTGTCTTTCATTATAATATTTCTTTTCTGGCTCAAAAGAACAAACAGCGGCTTAATGTTCACAGCTCTTTCAGATAATCCTATTCAACTTTCTCTTATTGGATATGACATTACCAAACTCAGGCTCTTAGCTTTTGGTTTGAGCGGATTCTTCACAACGGTAGCAGCAATTCTTACAGCATTGGATATTGGCTTTGATCCTCATGGAGGATTCAATATTGTTTTAATTGCAATTGTTGCAACAATTATTGGCGGCAGAGGTTCCTTTGTTGGCCCCGTTATTTGTGGTATTCTACTTGGATTTATTCGTTCACAAGTGGTTTGGTACACATCAGCAAGGTGGGAAGATACCATAACTTTTCTACTCCTTGTACTTTTCCTTTTCGTCAGACCACAAGGCATTATTGGTAATAAAGGGAGGCTTGAGGTGCTATGAACTATATTTTACACCTGCTTATTTATCTCGATATATACATAATCATTACTATGTCTTTAAACCTCTTAATAGGGTATGGCGGGCTTTTTCAATTAGCTCATGCTGCATATTATGGTATTGGCGCATATACAACTGCGTTACTCATGGTTGGTCTTGGCTGGGGTTTCGTTCCAGCCATAATTTGTTCAATAATTGTCACAGGCTGTCTCAGTCTTCTGGTTTCTATTCCTGCATGGCGTTTCAGAAGTGATTACTTTGTTATGCTATCATTGGCAGTTCAGGTAACAATTTATAGTCTCCTTTATAATTGGACAGGCCTTACTAATGGTCCATTTGGGATAACGGGAATACCTAAGCCTACTATTTTGGGTTATAAAATAGATACGTTGTCCAACATGTTTATCCTTTCTACAGTTATTGCAATAATATGCGGAGTTATCCTGTTTATCTTGTTACGCTCACCATGGGGTAAGGCGCTTAAGGCTATGAGAGATGATGAACTTGCAGCAAGAGGACTTGGGAAGAACACCAGATTATTTAAATTACAGGCTTTCTTAATAGCCTGTTCAATGGTTGCTCTTGCAGGTGGCTTATACGCTACTTATGTTAGCTATATCGACCCTACATCTTTTACTCTGGACGAATCCATATTAATGCTAAGCATGGTTATTGTTGGTGGTACCGGCAATTTCAGAGGTCCCATAGTAGGCGCTTTAATCCTTATAGCAATACCTGAGATATTAAGGTTTGTGCATATTCCGGATGCTTTTGCGGCAAATATAAGACTTTTGATATATGGTTTACTCATAATTACAATGGCTCACTTCAGGCCACAGGGATTGGCGGGTGAATACAGGTTTAAATAAATTTAGCCACGAAGGGACGCGAAGAGTCACAAAAAAATATAAAGAAACTTAGTGACACTTGGTGTCCTTAGCGGCTATCAGCCATAGAAATATCTATATGAAGATTAAATTTTCACGTCATGCTAAAAGGAGAGGTAAGCTTTATAAAATCCCGGAGACAACAGTTTCAAACATATTGAAGAATATGAAATTGACTCAAGGTAAGCATGAAATCTTAAAAAAGATTAATGAGTTAAAGTATCCTCTTAGAATTGTCATTGACGTTAAAGATGATATAATTACCGTAATAACAAATTACCCTTTGAAGAAAGGAAGAAAGAAATGAAAGTCTACTATGATAAAGAAGTAGATGCATTGTACATAAAATTAAGTAATAAAGCAGCCGAAGGAGTTATAGAGATTTCTGAAGGTGTAAATTTAGACACTACTTCAGAAGATAAGATAGTGGGTATAGAAATCCTTGATGCTTCTAAAAAAATGGATATTAAAACAATTCTGTCTTACACACTTGAGCTGGACAAGAAATTACTAAAAACTGTTTAACTGATTAGCCACGTAGAATACAGACTTTTTTGCCACGAAGGGACGCGAAGAGGCACGAAAAAAAACTTAGTGATACTTAGTGTTCTTAGCGGCTATTAAAGACTGACTAAAGAGATATGAAACATGGATACAATGAAAGAGAATATTAAACAAAAAGAGGAGCATAAATCACATGCGGATGTTATTCTTTCTGCCAATAACCTTGTTAAGGCATTTGGAGGACAGATTGTTCTCAACGACATTTCTTTCAATATAAGAAAAGGAGAAGTTGTTCTTTTAAGAGGCGAGAATGGTTCCGGCAAGACCACCTTAGTAAATATACTTACAGGAAATCTTGAACCGGAAAGAGGTGAAATACATATAAGTATTAATGGCGACAGGGAAGAGTTTATCTGGCCAAGACCATGGTGGAAAGAGATAAATCCTCTTGACCATTTTACACCGGAGAGGCTTGCTTGGGAAGGTGTTGGACGGGTGTGGCAGGATATAAGACTCTTTCCCACAATGACCGCTCTTGAAAATGTGGCAATAGCTTCACCAGAGCAAAGCGGAGAAAATCCGGTATTTGCCCTGTTTAGTAAAAAAGCTAAAAAAGAAAACAGACAGAATGCCAAAACATCTTCTGAATGGTTAAGTATGCTTGGGCTTAGAGAGAGGCTTGATTCATCATGTGATAAGATATCGCTTGGCCAGATGAAGAGGGTTGCCATTGCCAG
The DNA here is from genome assembly GCA_046757745.1 of Candidatus Scalindua sp. Classification (GTDB taxonomy): domain Bacteria; phylum Planctomycetota; class Brocadiia; order Brocadiales; family Scalinduaceae; genus Scalindua. Next base: position 3,312 of record JBHHYW010000170.1, on the reverse strand, counting down.
AGCAATACAGGCTGGGGCAAAGATACTCTTCCTTGATGAGCCTCTTTCAGGGCTTGATCAAGAAGGGATATCAGAGGTCATGGGTTATCTTGAAACCCTTGCTAAGGAAAATTCAATCACCCTTGTGATAGTAGAGCATGTCTTTAATATTCCAACCATATTAAAGCTTGCTAATACAGTATGGACACTTTCAAATGGAAAACTGACGAGTAATAAATCAGATGAAATCATTGATGACAAAACAGAAGAAGTAAATCAGTTTCATCACCTTTTAAGACAAATAGCAGGTGAAAACGGAAAAATCCATACAGAAAAACTTCCTAATGGGGCAGAACTAGCCACCGTAATCCCTGAAGAACTTGTGGACTTTCAATCTGTCCTTGAGGTTAAAGGACTTGTCGCTAAAAGGGGTATAAGGACTGTTATAGATGGACTTTCTCTTAATCTAAAGAAAGGCCATCTTTACATACTTGAAGCTCCTAATGGTTGGGGCAAAAGCTCACTGCTTGATGTCATTACTGGTATCCATCCGCTTGAATCAGGTAAAATTAAATTGAAAGGGAAAGAAATCGGTTTGATCCCAACACATGAAAGGATAAAAATGGGCTTAGCATATCTAAGGTCTCAACAATCACTGTTTACGTCTTTGAGTGTAAAAGAACAAAGAAAACTGGCAAATACAAATATACCACTATTTGATAATTCGCTAAATGGTAAATCAAAAGGCTGCTATCTAAGCGGTGGTGAAAAGCAAAAACTTCTGATAGAGATGCTGCCGGAAGCAGACGTTTATCTGCTTGATGAACCGATGATAGGATTAGACAAAGGATCTATTGAGAAGGTAGTTGAGTTAATCAAGCAAATGACCGGGAAAGGAAAAACGATATTGATAACAGTACCCGAACCGGTTAAGCCGCGAAGTGACACGAATTAACACAAAAGAAATAAAACCACGAAGACACGGAGGGCGCGGAGGAAAATGATAATATTAGGTAAATTACAATCCTCCGTGCCTCAGTGGTTCCTATTCTAACTTAGTGAAACTTGGCGTCCTTAGCGGCTGCTTTAGCCACGAAGTACTCGAAGAAACACTAATAATATTTGCCATGTAATTCTTTATCAAAATAAATTCAGAAAGAGAGTATAAACAATGGGCTTCACACTTCAGCCGGCAACTAAAGATGACTTTATTGATCGGGAGGATATCCTGAAAGAGATGCTTAATACCCTTACAGACAGAAACATAAGAATGGGGTTTGCCCTTGTGGGACCGAGAAGAATCGGCAAAACCTCTATCCTCAAAGAGGTAGCCAGAAGGCTGAAAAGGAAGGATAATATTATTGCGGTCTATTTTTCAGTTTGGGATCTTGTCGACAATACCGCTATAGAATTCTGCAACAGACTTACCTTGACTATTATTGAATCTTTCAAAAAAAGGCTTTCAGTAAAGTATAAGATTCAACATCTTTTAAAGGTTCCTGCTTCGAAACTTATTGACTTCTTGAAGACGATTGATTTTAAGATAAATATACTGGAAGATTTTGAAGTTACATTAACCCAGTCAAGGAGTAAAGAACAAGACATTAATGTTATAGTGGAAAAGGTATTTAGTTTTGCCGAAAGATTGTCTGAAGACATGAATGTCAGGCTGGTGCTTATGCTTGACGAATTTCCTTCTATAATAGACCTTAAGAATGGAGCAAAGTTGGGGGAAGGAATCTTAAAAAAGATAAGGACAATTCATGAAGGTTTAGAACACACAATACTGTGCGTGTCCGGTTCAGTGAGAAAGACAATGGATATGGCAGTATTGTCTCAAACCTCTGCCTTCTATAGACAGTTCATTATAAAGAATATTACACCTTTCGATGCTCCTGAGGTCAAGAGTCTGATGGTCAGCAACCTTAAACCGAAGATAACAGAAGATGCTGTTGAGGTGGTATATCATCTTACAAGAGGCATACCTTTCTATGTCCAATTTATTGGAAGGGAATTAAGGGGATTAGGAGGCAAAACAATTGACTCAAAGTCTGTGCAGGACGTCTTTAATGAGTTTCTTGACGAAGAGGGAGACATTATTTTTTTTGAGGAATTGAAAAACTTCAGTGATAAGGAGAAGACAATACTTACAGCAATGGCAATCAATGATATAAAGACACCTAAAGAGATTTGCAAGATTACAAAGGAGAAATCAAACATAATAAGCAGATATATAGAATATTTTCTTGATAAAGGCTGTCTCGAAAAGGAAGAAAAAGGTACTTACGAATTTACCGATCCCGTGTTTAAAGAGTGGCTGAAAAGGAGATATAGCATGCCTACAAAAATGTAGGCTACAAATTTGTAGGCGGTTCCAGTGTCTATCAGCCGCGAAGTGCGCGAAGAAACGCGAATAAGAAAAAAAAGACTTAGTGAAACTTAGCGTCCTGGCTATATCAGCCGCGAAGTGACACGAAGGCCACGAAGAAATAAAAATCACACCCGCCAGAGCATACGGCGGACAAGGAATCACGGAGGACACAGTGGGAAAATGATGAACAACAAAATATAATTCTCCGTCTCTCTGTGGTTATTGCTTTGGCTTAGTGAAACTTAGCGTCTTAGCCTGCCTGTGCGTCGCCTGACTGCGAGCATTTTCGCTCAGGCAGGCATGCAGACAGGCGGCTACCTCAGTGGTGGTGAAAAGCAAAAACTCTTGATAGAGATGCTGCCGGAAGCAGAAGTTTATTTGTTAGATGAACCAATGATAGGATTAGACAATGTCGCAATTACAAGAATGTATTCTTTTATAAATGAAATCTTCAACAAGGGAAATATAATTTTAATTACTACACCAGAACATATAAATTAACATTTAAGAAAGGCAGATTTAGAAGTATGAGGACGTTTAGAAGTTATTTTTTTATAACGTTAACAATATTGATGATCTTCTTCGTTACGAGTTGTACGCAACCAGAACAAGAACAAGTGAAAATTGGAGTAATTCTACCATTAACTGGCCCATCGGCAGTTATAGGAGAATGGAATAAAAATGGGATTGAAATAGCACTGGAAATGACTGGTTTGAATAACAAAATAGATATCATCTATGAAGATAGCAAAAACGATCCCAAAACAGGCATTAGCGCTTTTAACAAGTTAACATCTATAAACAATTCTAATTTAGTGATCAGTTCATTAAGTGGCATAAGCGTTCCTCTTATTCCTTTATCTAAAACCAATAAGACACCCCTTTTTCTTCTAATGGTTTCGTATCCAGATATTACAAAACAAAGTGAATATTGCTTTCGATACCATGTTACAAGTAGGCAA
>JBHHYW010000169.1:0-6273 GCA_046757745.1 Candidatus Scalindua sp. | reverse complement strand
AAGTTGTAACCCATGTATTTGGCAGGTATATGATAGAAATAAATATTGATTTTATCTATAGTTGGCATTAGTATGATTTTGATTGGCGATTCAGGCTAATAAGCAAATTGGTTAATAAGATAGTATATATTTTATAGAAATGTTTATTCTCAAGAAGATTATTTCAGGTTTTCTATTTCCACTGCCTTTAAGCCTTTTGCTTTCTTTTATAGGCCTATACTTGCTATGGTTCACGACTAAACAGAGAGCGGGGAAGATAGTGGTATCGGCTGGTGTGATTATATTGACATTGTTTAGTTACAGCGTTATTGCAGATAAACTTCTCCGGCCGCTTGAAAGAAAATACGATTCATTTGAAATGAAAGGCTCCTCATCGGTATCAAGAATAGAGGATGAGTCCTCGGTAAAATATGTTGTCGTCCTCGGAGGAGGACACACTTCAGATCCTGAATTACCATTATTAAGCCAGATAGGCAGAAGTTCACTGGTGAGGTTGATAGAAGGAATTCGTATTTATAGGAAATATCCTGGGGTAAAACTTCTTTTATCAGGAGGCATCGTCTTTGACCCGGTTCCTGAGACAGACACAATGGCACGTGTTGCAAGGAAAATTGGGATACCCGAAAACGACATAATACTTGAATCCAAATCAAAAGATACAAAAGACCAGGCTAAATTTATTAAATCCATAGTTGGTAATAAACAATTTGTACTGGTAACGTCAGCCTTCCATATGCCCAGGTCAATGGCCCTGTTTAAAAAACTTGGCATGAACCCCATTCCATCCCCAATCGGCCATCGCGTTAGTGAAGAACAAGGATTAAGCCCTCATTCTTTTTTTCCGGGTACAGGCAATCTTTACAAGGCAGAGCTGGCTATTCATGAATATTTAGGCCTGGCCTGGGCAAAACTTAGAGGTCAGAGGTAGGACTGTTTTTTTACGAAAGGAGTAAGAATGTCACTGTCCAGAAAAGAATGCGTACCCTGTAAAGGTGGAGTGCCGCCCTTAAAGGGCGAGGAACTGGAACAACTTAAAGAACAGGTAGATGGATGGGATGTGATTGAGGAGCATCACATTACCAAGACGTATAAGTTTCCAAATTTTGTAAAAGCGCTTGAATTTGTAAACAAGGCGGGAGATATTGCAGAAGAGCAGGGACACCATCCTGATATTTTTCTGACCTGGGGGAAAGTTAGTATTACAATATGTACCCACAAGATTAACGGTCTGACAGAAAGCGACTTCATCCTTGCCGCAAAGATTGACGAGATTCCTGTTAGTTAGAAATCATCGAGGAAATTGTAGTTGGACTTTATTCCTCACACGAAGGCACAAAGATCGCAAAGGGAAAAGCTATTATCTTTTGTTTTTTTAATTTCATTTTCTTAGTGATTTCTGTGCCTTTGTGTGAGTATTAGTAATTTGAAAATTTGATAAACTAATATTTAGCCTGAAATATGTCTACTCAAAGGAGGAATCTATGACAAAGCATAAGGTGACGATTTTCAAACCTTATCCTTTTGAAGTGGGCCAGAAAATCAGGATCGAGGGATCAAGCCGCAATGGCGATTGGGAAGTTACCGATATAACTGAGCGTAAGGTTACTCTGCGCTGTCCTTTATCCAATAAGGAATATACATGGGATCTGTTCTGCTATTTTACGGAAGAGAAGAATGATGCTCCATGGCCTGTGGAGTAAATTCAAGGGATATCTTTTTTATGATGAATATGAGAAGTGCTGTCTTTACATTTTGCTAACTCATGAATTTTATTCCAATCGCCCTGAAAAAGAGCCTCTTTCTTCTTTCTACTCCAGACTTTTATCTGTTTCTAATCTCTTTGAAGGCATTTATTAATCCGTTTGTAGAAGAATCGTGGGAGTCAACCTGTTTATCATCTCCCAACTCCGGCAGTATCTTCTTGGCCAGTTGTTTGCCAAGCTCAACCCCCCATTGATCAAAACTGAAGATATTCCAGATCACACCCTGGACAAAGATCTTGTGCTCATACATCGCTATTAAACTGCCAAGGACTTTGGGGGTAAGCTTACTGAACAAGATTGAATTCGTTGGCCTGTTGCCTTCAAAGACTTTGTGAGGATATAATTTTTCAATTTCGTCATCACTCTTGCCGTCTTTTTTCAATTCTTCTATAACCTCTTCTTTTGTCTTCCCCTTAAGGAGGGCTTCTGTCTGTGCGAAAAAGTTTGATAATAAAATGTTATGATGTTCACCAATTGGGTTTTGGCTTATTGCGGGTGCAAGAAAATCTGCCGGAATTATTTTTGTCCCCTGATGGATTAGTTGATAAAAGGCGTGCTGGCCATTTGTTCCGGGTTCACCCCATATAACAGGGCCTGTCTGGTAATTAACTCTGTTCCCGTTTCTGTCCACAGATTTTCCATTACTCTCCATATTTCCCTGCTGGAAGTATGCCGGGAACCTGTGCATATACTGGTCGTAGGGCAGGATTGCTTCTGTCTGTGCGCCAAAGAAATTGTTGTACCAGATTCCTATTAAGGCCAGGATAACAGGAATGTTTCTTTTGAATGGAGTTTCTCTAAAATGGCTGTCCATTTCAAAGGCGCCTTGAAGTAGTTCAGTAAAGTTTTCATATCCGATATAACACGCTATAGAGAGACCGATTGCAGACCAGAGTGAATAGCGGCCGCCAACCCAGTCCCAGAATACAAACATGTTATCTTTGTCAATACCGAATTCTTCAACTTTTTCTATATTTGTTGATAACGCCACAAAATGTTTTGCAACGTACGCATGATCTTTTGCACATTTCAGGAACCATTCTCTTGCTGCAAACGCATTTGTCATTGTCTCCTGAGTCGTAAAGGTCTTTGAAGCAATCAGAAACAGAGTGGTTTCCGGATTCAGTCGTTTCAGGGTTTCTGTGATATGAGTTCCATCAACATTTGAAACAAAATGAACTTCCAGGCCTTCCTTTGCGTAAGGCCGCAGGCATTCAGTTACCATTACCGGCCCCAGGTCAGAACCCCCGATTCCGATATTTACGATATCCGTAATCTTTTTATTGGTAAACCCTTTCCACTCTCCAGAGATGATTTTATCTGAGAAATCTTTCATTTTATTTAGAACCGCATTTATTTCCGGCATTACGTCTTTGCCATTAACGCAAATGGGATTGTTTTCTCTATTCCGTAAAGCAATGTGTAAGACAGCTCTATTTTCCGTCTCATTTATAGCATCGCCGGTGAACATTTGATCAATAGCGTCTCTCAAGCCAACATCATCTGCTAATTGAAACAATAGCTTTAGTGTTTCTTCCGTTATTATGTTCTTGGAATAATCGACAAGAATCCCATTAAATCTAATGGAATATTTATTAAATCTGTCAGGATCGTCAGCAAATAAATCTTTCATATGAACACTCTTCACCTCTTTGTAGTGATTGACGAGATTCTTCCAGCTTTGGGTTTCCGTGGGATTAATTTTATTCAGCATGCTTACTTCCTTATTGTAAAATCAATTTTAGTAAAGACCGCTTAGGAAAGCAGGAATTGCAGGAAGGGATGAGTAAAACAAGGGATTTGTTTTCTAATATTTTTTCCTGCTTTCTTTAGAGAGTAATCTCCCCGATAGTGTAGACAACACCGTGAGCGAGGCTGTAGAACTTTACTGTCCGGTAAATTACAGTAAACCCTATTGCGATAAGATCATATATGCTACCGGCGATTATGCCATTTAGGATGAGTTGTGGAAGTATTATTTCTTAATGACACTCCTTGCAAATTCCAATAAATCTCTTACCGCTTCCTCTGGATTGTTGCTTAAATTACTCTCAACTATATTTTCTTCACTCTTATTATGGAAGTGATGTGGGTAGGTTTTAAGCTTTTTTGCTTCTTTATCTGGAAGGTTATTGTATCGATAAATCGTACCATCGACATCCTTTCTCTCCCAATGATAGGCATATGCGCCTTTTTTCTTTACCGACAACCATACATCTATATAACTTTCATCTTTGAGTAAGATTCGTAGCTTTCCTTCAACAATCTTTGTACCATTTATAATATCTGCAAATTTACCTATAGCTAACTGAGAAAGCCGGGAATATATTTTGTCACGAGATGTCATACTACGCAGCCTTTTTTAACAGTTTGGAAACCTTCTCTTTTTCAAGCTCAAGGTATTCCAGCTTGCTTAGATCGTCAAAACATTCGGCTTCAGTTACCTCTCCTGCTTCGAGTTTCTTCCACAAACCATTAAAGGAACCAACTCCATATTTATATCCCAATTTCTTGATTTCAATTGAGAGGTTACTTAACTCGATTTCAAGAAAGTGCTTCACTCCTTCTTCGATCAGTTTCTCCCTGGGAATTTTTAGTTCTTTTTCAATTTCTTGTAACAAGCTAGACATTATTATCTCCTAATTCTACCCGTCCCTTTTCCATTACTTCAATATCATACTTCAAAGCTTTCTGAGTCATAAATAATCCCCCTTCAAAATAGTAAGATGAGATCTTCTTTTTTCAATTATAGCATATTAGAGACAACTTATTTGTCAACTATAAAGTAAGCTAAATTGAGCGATTTTATATTATATTCCATTGTAGCCGAAGGCTTTAGCATGCGTTTCTCAACATTTGACAGAGCTAAGCTCGGCTTTGTGAGATCAAGTAAGTTTCGTCCGCCTAGGTGGGCGGCTACAAAATCGCTCAATGTAGATATAAATAAGTTTTCTGCTTGATTTCTTAACAAAAACGGGAAAGATTGTTATGCGAAATAAGAGCATGTCATTTGTAGAAAGGAAGTATTATGGCACTGCTGTTGCACTCACTCACTCACTCACTCACTCACTCACTCACTCACTCACTCACTCACTCAAATAACACCCCTCTATTAAATCTTCTATCAGTTTTATTCATTGCTAAAACTGTTCTACATAATCAAGGCCCGGAAGTATACAGGTTTTTTTCTGCATGCTTTCGGGCCTTTTTTTGTAATAGCTTAATATCAAGTGAAAATAAGTACACTTTCTTTATTGCTGGTTCAGGTCACGCCTTAGGCGGATCTGCCTTCGGTACGACTTGCAGCCTGAACCTAGACGTTTCGGTTCATTCTACAAGATTGAACCTGCAATAAGTTACTTTTAACCATATCTTTATCGATTTAGAAAGGATGGATATATAAAACTATACAGGGATTCGATATCTTTATTTTGTCACATCTATTTGGAGAGGATGGTAAATAAAAATGAAAAGGATATTATTTTGTTTAATGACAATAATAGTAGTGTTTTGCCTGAGTGTACCAGCGAAGGCATTTCCCCTCCTGGAACTCAGAGGTACAGATACTCTGGGCAATCGTTTGATCTATGACCCTGATTTTGACATCACGTGGTATGATTTTAGTAATGTCTTCGACACATGGGATAATCAGGTAACCTGGGCTGGTGCATTATCGGTTGATTTCGGCGGTAGCATTTTTGACGACTGGAGGTTGCCAACCGCCCTTAATCAGGATGGTTCTGGTCCAGATGGCCCTGGATTCAATGTTACTGGCAGTGAGATGGGCCACCTCTTTTACACAGAGCTGGGGAACAAAGGGTATTATGCTACCGATGGTACATTTCCACAGCCTGGATGGGGCTTGACCAACACAGGAGACTTTCAGAATTTGGTTGCCTCTGTTTACTGGTCTGGTACGGAGTATTCGGCTGATACCGGCTACGCCTGGTACTTCATCTTCAACGGCGGCGGCCAGGGCACGGTCAGTAAGACCACCAGCCACTACGGGCTGGCAGTTCGTTCCGGTGATGTTGCCGCCGTGCCTGAACCCGCAACCGTTGCACTACTCGGAATCGGCCTTGCGGGGATGGCGATCTATGGCTTAAGAAGAAGGCGGCAACGTAGGTGATTTGATAATTTGGCCCCTGTGAAATAGAAACAAATAGACGATTTCACAGGGTGAATTATTTATTATTTAGAGGGGAAATAACGTTTTGGTTCAATCTACAAGATTGAACCAGCAATGGGGGTTACTTGGTACTTTAAGTGGGGTGCAGGGAGATTTGTAAACTCATTGTAAATTCAGTTCACCAGTAAAAACAATTTTTTTACCCGCCAGAACGCCGGCGGGCTGGTCAATCTTTTCTTTCAGTTCCTCGGCATCCAGGGCGTAAAGAGGGCTAATCTCAATAGTTCCCTTGACGTTTCCAGCTTCGTCTGTCGGGATTTCAATGCCTGCCTCTCTCAACCATCTGCCAAATAAGTTTATCATGCTTTGCTTCGCAGTATC
>JBHHYW010000168.1:0-6293 GCA_046757745.1 Candidatus Scalindua sp. | reverse complement strand
GTTGTTTGATACCGTTTGATAAATCATCTATGTATCAAGTCAAGACCTGACACTCAGATACTGCAAAATATTTTATTTAGAGCTAAAATCTCTGAATATCATACGGGCTTCAGGGCATTCAAGAGAGAAGTTTTAGAAAACCTTCCTTTAGAAAAGAATTCAGATAATTTTGTTTTTGATAATGAAATGTTAGCACAAATAATAACTTTTGGTTTTAAGATTGGAGAAATAAGCTGCCCTACTAAGTATTTTGAGGATGCGTCATCCATAAATTTAAGAAGGAGTATTGTTTATGGTATTGGCGTTTTGTCTACAACAGTGAAATATCTATTAACAAAATATGGAATCAAAAGATGTAGAATATTTAGTAAATAATCATATGATACCAATTAGTAAATTCAGACCTCGTAAAATTCTAATTGTAGCACGCGGAGGAATCGGTAATGTTTTGATGTTTACACCAACGCTGAGAGCATTGAAAAAAAGTTTTCCTGGTTCCGTTATATCTATGATGATGTCTTCAGATGAATCTCGTGAGCTTTTATTAAACAATTCGGATGTTAATGAAATAATAACATCTGATAAAGAAACCAAAAGCCTTTTTGGATTATTTAAATCTATAATAGAGCTACGCAGAATACATTTTGATATAACGATTGTAATGCATCCGGGTGGATTGCGGAGCGCTTTGTGGGCCTTTTTTTCAGGGGCAAGAATTCGTATTGGATATGATATGCCTCTGTTGAGAGGTTTGGGAGTTTTTTTGTATACACATTTAATGAAGACTAATGGTGAATTGCACGATGTTGAACAGAATTTAAATATATTAAAGTTGCTGGGGATAGATAATAACCATACTCCTTCAGTTATGACAATATTTGTCTCTGAAGATTTAAAAAAGTATGCCCGGGAATATCTTACCAGCCAGGGATTTAAAGATAGGGATAAAATAATTGGGTTTCATCCCGGCTCCGGTATCTCACAAAAATGGAAGCGATGGCCTGCTCCATATTATAGTGAATTGATCAATATGATCGATTCTGAATGGAAAGTATCTGTGCTTATTTTTGGTGATCATAATGAAGATGGTATGATAAGTGACATTCTTTCCGGCATAAACGGATCTGTTAAAGCGCTAAAGATAACTGATAAAACTCTAATGGAATCAGCAGCTTTGATTGATTTATGCCAGGCTTTTATTGGTAATGACTCAGGGTTAATGCATATTGCAGCGGCTAACAATGTTCCAACTTTTTGTATTGCGGGCCCTACAGACATAAAAAAAACAGCCCCTTATGGTCCCGACTCACATATTGTCTACTCAAATCTAGAATGCTTATTTTGTTACAATTTTAATACCGTAAACTTCAAGTGTCCTCAAAATATACCGTACAAATGCCTTAATGAGCTTTATCCCAAAGAAGTTTATAAACAGATCCAACCCATTCTTTGTCAGTCGTGGGATTAAAATATTACAGCATAGTATAGATGGGTATCCATTAAATAATATGAATCGGTAACTATGAGTAGTGTAAAAAATGTTTCTATCATTATTCCTATATTCAACGAAAGGAAGTATATACGCCAGTTATTAAATTCATTATTACAACAAGATTATCCAAAAGTTAAGCTTGAGATCCTTCTCATTGATGGCTGTTCTGTGGATGGTACCCAGGAAGAAATCAGAAAAATTGTGGCTTCCGACCCTAAATTTTCTGCTCTTGATTTCACTTTTCTTCATAATCGTAAAAGGATTGTTCCTTGTGGACTGAATATTGGGATAAATGAAGCAAAAGGGGAGTATATAATCAGGATGGATGCTCATACGGAATATACGAGCAATTATATTCTGAAATGTACTGAATGGTTAGAGAAAACGGGAGTAGAAAATGTAGGTGGTCCAATGAGAGCAATTGGGAATGGTTATATTGGAAAAGCCATTGAACTTGCCCATCATAGTAAGTTTGGTTTAGGTGGTGGAAAATTTCATGATGATAATTATTCAGGATATGTTGATACAGTCTATCTTGGAGCCTGGCCTAAAAGAGTTTTTGAGGAAGTAGGGTTGTTTGATGAACGGTTAGTAAGGAATCAGGATATAGAATTTAATGCAAGGATCAGAAAAGCAGGAGGTAAAATATTTTTAACTCCAGAGATAAAATCATATTATCATTGCCGAAACACCTTACAGGGTCTATGGAGACAGAATTATGAAAATGGCAAATGGGTTGTCTATACAAAAGCCATTGTACCGTATTGTTTATCCTGGAGACATTTCATACCATTATTATTCGTAGTATCACTTTTATTGAGTGGTGTGATATCTGTTATTTGTTATCTGTTTGAATTTAATAAACTCTCTACTTTCTACTTTCTACTCTCTACTATAACAATTTCTGGAAGCTATCTATTTGCAAATCTCTTTTTCTCAGTTTTACTCTCCATCAAAAATGGTTTAAAGCATTTTTTTATCCTTCCTATTGTTTTCGGTACACTTCATTTAAGTTATGGTCTTGGATCAGCTTGGGGATTGTTGACTTTGAAAAAGTGGACAAAAGAAAATCGGATATCAAGAGTAGAAACATTTCATTAGTATGAAAAAAATCTTATTTCCTATGAAATTATTGCTGAAATTTCCCCGCTTACCAGAAAGCTACTGTTGCCCCGCGTGGTGTTCCATAAAGCCGGGGAGCTTCATAATACCCCGAATGTTAGATTACCAATTACACCCCGTAGGTGTAAGCAAAGTGTCCTGTGAAATACTCAAATACACCTCGTAGGTGTAGAACTGGAGTTTCACAATGTCTCGAATGTTAGTTATTTTAATTATGTTTAACTTAATTGTGATTGGTTGTACTGCCAACCTGTCTAAGTCTAAGAATACAAGCTCCAATGTGGTTAATGAAGAACAGAATCTCGTTTCCAATGGTGATATAGAACTACTGAATAATGGAGAACCTATCGGATGGAATCGCAATGTAATATTACCTACCCCGAGTCGGGAAAAAAGTACAGTATATTCTCCAGGTTTTCAGAGCGATCATGCTTTAACCATGCCGGCAAATGGTGGCAATTTCCATTCGATGTGGAATGTCCGGTTGAAACATATCAAACCCGATACTGAATATGCGCTTTCTTTCTGGTACCGCCTCCCAGAACAAGGGAGGTTGGAAGTACTCATCTTTGGAAAAAGTTTAAAAATTACAAAGATGTTTCAATACAATCCTATGCACTGGTGTCGATATTCTGAAATAGTGAATTCGGCAGATTTTTCTGGAGATACTACAATCAGTTTTCTAGCCAAAGATGGTGTTGGTCCATTCAAATTATGGATAGACCAGATAGAGCTTTACGAGGGAACGTCACCTATTGGCAAGAATAATGCTCGGTTGGAGTACCAGTATTACAATAAAGCTTATGTTTCCCCCGACATCGTATCTCCTCTTCCCTTTGCATTTGAATGGACTTTTGACGATGACCATCGTCCAGCGGAGATACAATATATTGTTGAGTTACCAGAAGAAGTAGAACTCGTGAGTACCGCACTGGCTAGAATTTGTAAGTGGGGTCAAAACCCGTGGAAGGGAACATGGCCACGTCCTGATTATTCAAGTAAAGTTTATACTAAAAAGATAACTATTGAACATAAGCCATACGTTCGTGTAGTGGCTTATGTACCTTATGTGACGGGAGATCAGAAACAATTAACCAACTACGTGGTGCCGGTGGGTATCCGTGACTATTGGGAGTATGGTTTAGGTCGATACTCCGGGATGGTTTCTATGTGCCTTTATGTTCAATCTAAGGTTGATAATGGTTCATTCCCTTTTTACTATTATGCTAAATGGGATAATGGAAGGCAGCCTCGAAAGAAGTTGTATATAGAGGTTACGCCTATCAATGAGGTTCAGCAATCCCAAAACCTGTGCCTAATTTCGGAAGTGCAGATGCAGGCTGGAGAAAAAAACCCCAAGCTTGAGAGGGATTTCATGTATATCGGCCTAAACGGCATAGGAGTAGGTTATTTAGATTTGAGGGGTGGAGAAGACTCATTGAAAAGTAAGGTAAATAAAATGAAAGATGCAGGCTTAAGATATTTTAGTAAATGGGTTAACGTGCCAGTATTTCACGTTCACGATAAAGAAGCAAAGGCCATGGATATCAATGGCCAGAGAACAGGACAGGGTGGATGGTGTTTATCCTATCGTGGCTCGGAATGGGTTGAGGGAATGAAGAAATGTAAAAAATATTTGGCAATAGGCGTCAACTTTTTTACTTTTGACGATGTAAGCTCCTGTACATGCTTTTGTGATAAATGTAAACATCTTTTTGCAGAGTTTCTTAAAATAAATACAGAACTGCCTTACATTGATCCATCTATATTCATGAAAGAAGGAGGGGAGGGAAGTCAAAAATACAGGGCATTATGGGCAGATTTTTCCCTCTGGCATTATGGTAAGGTCGCACAGGTCATGAAGGAGGAACTTATTCAGCATGTCAGGTCAAAAGGATTAAATAAAAACATATTTTTTGGAATTAGCTCTTGGCTGCCGTTTACAAATTCTTTCGCTGCGAGTAGCCTGAATGTCTTTGATTTTGATATAAGACAAACGTACATAAATTGGGCAGAATCCTCTTTTGGTGGTTCTCCTAAATTGGTTGGAGATGCTCTGTATAGGTCTCAAGAGAAACTTGGTGTTTATGCCAGACCACTTGTCCCTACTCTTTCTCCGGGGCTAACATATATGCACCCGGCATGTGCGCTCGACCCCTATGCTCAAATGAAATATCAAATACTGGAAGCTATGATGGCACCTAAATTTTCCGGATACATAATGTATGCTGGTAAAGACATAGATACTGGTGATATGAAATACATGGCAGAGGCGAATATACTGCTTCAGCGTTTTGAGGATATTATACGTAATGGTATTGCTTTCAAACCAATTGAAATTAGTAAGTGGTCAGTTGTCAGGATTAAAAAGCTAAATGAACGTGGCATTGTTTCGGTGTCTGATTATTCAACCTATGAACCGGAAGAAAAAACTGTTCAGTTTTCTTCCCGTGATTTATCAGGAAAGACTCTGATTGATGCTGAAACAGGAGAAGAGATAAAGCCATTTAAGGGAACTTATGAGGTGAGAATCAATGAAGAACGCGCTCGCCTATTTTATTTTGGAATTAAAGATGGTTGAGATATTAAGGCCAATGAAAAAAATCCTAAATTGTCAAAATGCGGATGTATAAAAAAGTAAATTACCACGATTTTGAAAAAATTCATTGCCCGATTTGTAGTAATAATTACTTTAAAATTATTGGTAAACCAGAAATATCTCATAAGGTTAAGACGTTCATTAAAGAAGATTATCAAATTGTAAAATGTAAAAACTGCCAAATCTATTTTGTTATACCACAGATCAGTTTTAGTAACAATGTATGGGAAGAGTTATATGATAGAAATTACTTCGAGAAGATGACGAGATGGTGGGCAAACCAGAGGAAAAAGGATAGAAAATATAGACTGCGTCAACTCGAAGGGTATTCAAATCAAAAAATAATAAATTTTCTTGATGTGGGCTGTGGAGAAGGGTATGTCTTAATTGAGGCATCTGAAAGAGGCTGGAAAGCACATGGTATAGATGTTTTTGATAATAGGATTGTTTCAGCAAAAGGAAAAGATATTTTGTTTTCTCTTGGCGATATCTTCGATGCACAGTTCCCTGATAATCATTTCGATTGTATTTACATGGATTCCGTTCTAGAACACGTTTTAAATCCTATTGCTTATTTGAAAGAGCTAAATAGAATAATCAAAGAATATGGAGTGGTTTATATTGGAGTACCAAATGAAGACTGTTTGTTTAACGATATTAAAAAATTATTATATATCATATTTGGCAAAGGGAAGATATCTGCAAGAATTAAACCTTTTGTTTCCCCATATCATGTGACTGGTTTTAATAGAAAGCCAGTAATGATTGCCAGCATGAAAACAAATTTTGAGATTGTACATTTTAAGAATTTTGGTGGTTTTTATGAACTGTTGAAATTCAATATATTTTCCAGGCCTTTTTTTATAAATCTTTTCATGCTACCAATACACCTTATTGCAATGTTGATTGGAAGACAGGTTTATTTGGAAGCTATATTAAGGAAAGTGGCAAAGTCGCCCCAGTAAAATGCGCTTCGCTTGTCACTCTTGTGAATTTCACCCAAATACAGTCGTTCCTCCTTACTGAGAGACTGTGTCATAATTAATAGATAAGAGGAACATAGAAAACGTAGTATAGCGT
>JBHHYW010000167.1:0-6295 GCA_046757745.1 Candidatus Scalindua sp. | reverse complement strand
CGAAATCAGTTACGAATCCGAAACAAACAAGGCTTCAGAATCATTTAAAATAAGGTGGGTCGATCCTGAAGATTATCTGTTTATTCTTTATACCTCAGGTACTACAGGAAAACCCAAGGGAGTAACACACGTTCACAATGATATGATCTCCCATTATATTACCACCAAGTGGGTTTTGGACTTAAGAGAAGATGATGTTTACTGGTGCACGGCAGATCCCGGTTGGGTAACCGGCACAGTGTATGGCATCTGGGGACCGTGGTTAAACGGAATCTCACAAGTCGTATATAACGGAAGATATGATGCTGAAAAATGGTACTCAATCATAGAAAAATACAAGGTGACTGTATGGTACACTGCGCCAACCGCGCTAAGAATGCTCATGAAGGCAGGCGGTGAGATCATTAAAAAATACGATTTGAGCAGCCTGAGATATATATGCAGTGTCGGAGAACCTCTTAATCCTGAAGTTATTAAATGGGGACTGAAGGTTTATAATCTGCCTATTCACGACAACTGGTGGCAGACGGAAACCGGTTCAATAATGATAGCTAACTATCCTAGTCTGCCAATAAAACCTGGTTCAATGGGTAAGCCATTTCCTGGTATCTGTGCAGAGATTATTAATGCAAAAGGCAAAGAATTGTCTCCGGGAAAGCATGGCCTCCTGGCTTTGAAACAAGGCTGGCCATCAATGCTGAGGAGGGTATGGTCAGACAAGAAGAAATATAATGAATACTTCCGTATCTCCGGATGGTACACCACAGGGGATACGGCTTATATGGACAGTGACGGTTATTTCTGGTTCGTGGGAAGAGCGGATGATGTCATCAACACTGCCGGACACCGTGTAGGCCCGTTTGAAGTGGAAAGCGCTTTAGTGGAACACAAGGCAGTTGTGGAAGCGGGTGTTATTGGGATACCTGATATGGAAAGAAGTGAAATTATAAAGGCATTTATCGTACTAAACCGGGGCTACAAACCTTCACCCAAACTTAAGAAGGAGATACAGGAATTTATAAAGAAACGATTAGCCGCTCATGCATACCCGAGAGAAATCGAGTTTACAAAAGACGTCCCTAAAACAAGAAGTGGTAAAATAATGAGAAGATTACTAAAGGCAAGAGATTTAGGATTACCAACAGGGGATATATCGACACTGGAAGCGGAATAGGGAATACAGACTTAGTCTCTTAACGAAGTGCCTAAAGTTAAATAAACTGTTTACCATGCTCAGCGTGGTTTCGCAACTTTAGCTCACTTTAGCCTTAATTGGTGGATTCGTCCTTTCGTACTTAATCCACCCTACATAATATCATATATTCGTGTAAATTCGTGAAATTCGTGTCAATAAAAATCAAAAATGGCTTAACTCAGGCATACCAAGTGGAATAACATTAAAACCTATTTCAAATAGCTCTTTGTGTGGCAAGATATTCCTGCCGTCAAAAATAAAAGCCGGCTTCTCCATTGATGCCAGAATCTTTTTATAATCCAAAGTCTTATAACAATCCCATTCAGTTAATACTGCAATCGCATGAGCATTCTTCGCTGCCACATATGGATCGGAACAATATTCAACATTTTCTTTATACTCTTTCAATACAACTTTTGCATTTTCAAGCGCTTTTGGATCAGAGATGGCTACGTTGGCCATTTCACTTAAAAGTTTCTTTGTAACATAAATTGCCGGAGATTCTCTTGTGTCTCCTGTATTTGCTTTAAAAGCAAAGCCGAATAGTGCAATTCTTTTCCCGGCAATGGTATTAAACATCGACTTCAACATTTTCAGGACAAAGCGCTCCATCTGATATTCATTCATTTTGACAACACTTTCCCAATAGTCTGCGACTTCATCCAATCTATAGTGCCTGCAGAGATAAACAAGATTAAAAATATCTTTCTTAAAACAAGAGCCTCCAAATCCAACGCTGGCATTTAAAAATTTCTGGCCTATTCTACTGTCAGTACCAACTGCATGTGCAACTTCGTGTATATTGGCTTCTGTTTCTTCGCAAAGAGCAGAAATACTGTTGATTGATGAAATACGTTGAGCTAAGAATGCATTAGCAGTCAACTTTGATAATTCTGTACTCCACACATTGGACGTTAATATCTTTTCCTTATCCATCCACGAAGAATATAACTGAACAATTTCATCCCGTGCTCTTAATCCTGATTCGGTTTCCCTAGAACCGATTAACACCCTGTCAGGGTTTTCAAGGTTTTTAATCGCAGTACCTTCAGCAAGAAATTCCGGGTTAGACAACACATCAAAGATAATACCGTTTTCATTCGAATTAAGTATTCTTTCCATGGCTTCTGCTGTTTTAACAGGCAGGGTACTTTTCTCCACAATAATTTTACTTGAATCAGACAACTTCAATATTTGACGTGCAGTTTTTTCCCAATATTGCAAATCTGCGGCATAACCCGTTCCATAACCATACGTTTTTGTAGGAGTATTAACGCTCACAAAGATTATATGAGCTTCTTTGATGCTATTTTCTACATCAGTGCTAAAGAAGAGATTTTTGCTACGTACCTTGTGTACAATTTCCAACAGTCCTGGTTCGTATATAGGAAGCTCTTCAGAATTCCAGGCCCTTATTCGTTCACTATTAATATCAACAACTACCACCTTATACCCAGGATTTTTCAAGGCAATCATCGCCATAGTCGGCCCACCAACATAACCTGCACCTATGCACAATATAGTTTTTTCACTATTCATAGTAATATCTGTGGCCTTAAATGGAAGCAAAGAGCGAATGCGCCTAAATTTTCATATTCATGGATAAAGGTTTATGGTATTTCGACTTATTTATCATCTCTATCTCATCTGTATATTCTATTAATAACCTTTCCAATATTCTTTTTCCTTCCCCTTTCACCTTTTTAATTTCTTCAGGAGTAACATTTCTATACCATCTAACAAAATTTCTTTTTTCTATTTCTTTATTCCATTTCCTTGCTATTTCTTCACCGGTCACAAAAAATCTCCTTTGAAGCAGTTTTAGAATTGTTCTATGTTATATCTATTAACTAAATCTCCAGACCAAACCCCATGAATATATAAAACTAAGGCAAAGATTGTATTATTGTTTCTCTATTATTTTTACCAGGTTTTCTGTGTACGATTTGAACTCAACACTACTCTTCATCTTTTCTTTTATCTTATTTATAGCAAAAATAACTGTCGTATGCCTCTTGTTCCCAAAATACCGTCCAATTTCCTGGTATGAGGACTCAGTAAGTTCTTTTGTAATATACATGCAAATCTGACGGGCAAGAGCAACATTCTTTGATTTGTTCCCGGAATGAATGTCATTACGAGACACGTTATAACGCTTAATTACAACGTCTTCTATATCCTTTAGTGTAACACTCTTCCTGTTATTGTACAGATCACTCAGTGCGTCAGAAGCCAATTGCAAATCTATCTTTACCTTATTTATGTTTGCATAAGCCTGCACCGTAGTTATTGCGCTTTCCATTGATCTTACGCTGTCATTAAACTTTTCAGAAATAAATTCCAGAACATTATTAGGAATTTTCTTTCGTGTATTCGCTATTTTAGATCGTAAAATCTGCAGCGCGGTGTTGAAACCCGGTTGCTCAATCTTTGCAATCATTCCAGACATAAATCTGCTGACAAGACTCTCCTTAAGCTGATTCATCAATCTGGGATGTGCGTCGCTTGCAAACACTATTCTTTTAGATAAACTGTGCAACGTATTGAAAGTATGAAGAAATTCTTCCTGAACTCCATTTTTGTTAGCAAGAAAATGTACGTCATCCACAAGAAATATATCAACACCTCGATACTTTTTCCTGAATGATTCAAGTCTGCCGCCTTTTAGGGAATAAACAAACTCATTTGTCCAGTTCTCGGCAGGCATGTAAACTGCGCTTATGGTATTTGATTCCGCCTTCAATCGATTCCAGATACCCTGTAGGAGGTGCGTTTTACCTACCCCAATGGAACCATGCACAAAAAGTGTATTAAATGCCACTGGCCCGGGTTTTGAAATCTCAAGAGCTGCAGCAAAAGCCAACCGATTACAACCACCAACAACATAATTTTCTAACAACAATTGTTTTTTGCTTATAAAATCGCTGGTTCGATTCAATGGTTTTTCAGTTTTTATAATATCAGCCACTTTCTTGTGGCTGATTTGTGCATTTCCACTATTTGCGACAAGAAGATTTATTGAAAGATTTATTCCGGTTTTGTCTTTTATTGAATCTTTTATCAGTGTCTCAAAACTGTCACGAATCTTAGTCTGGACAAATTGGTTAGGCACACCTATACTTATAGACTCGTTGTCGAAGGAAATCAGGCTGGAATTTTTAAACCATAAATTATATTGTCGTGTACCAATCTTAGTTTCAATTTCAGAAAGAATATTTTTCCAGAGATCAGAAGATTCTTTTGTTGTAGAACGGTTCATGTAAGGAGAGAAAAAGCAGATCAGAACAAATTTCGAATAAAAAACTGTCTTATGTTTTTAAAGAAAAACTACAAATTAATATTCGATTCTTAAAACTTTTTGGTGTTCGTTTAAGTCGGGATATTAGCAAAATAAATTTTACTGTCAAATTAAAAAGGCAATGGTCTTTTTTATTTTCTTTGGCATATAATTTTAAAATTCATAAGACTTTTGATATCAACAAGATTGAACTTCAAGACTTGAGAAAAATATTTTTAAAAAATTATTATAAAAATATATTTTCTGAAATACCATTCACATCAGAAATGCTTTTTTTATATTTCATGTATGGCTCTATCACGCTCATAATCACAAGCCCTTATATAATGGGCTGTTACACAAAAAGAGCTATTAGCTGCAGATTGTCTAATCTTTAGTCTTGCATACTTTCAGGTTGTGGATAACTTGTGGATAACTTGTGGATTTTCACAAAGACTATTTCTCTGTATCCTGACAATTTGTTAAATTCTCAAAATGATACACAAATCAAGAATCTAACCATAGAGTAAGGATACTTGCAGTCTTGACTAAAAACACTTGAACGTTTTTAAGTAAAAAGCAATAATAATGTGACTAAAAAAACATCTGTTTTCTTCTATATAATAAATTCTATTGACACCTTTAAATTCTAATTATTGTGGAAAACCTTTTTTACGTGCAAAATTATTTTACTTTTGTTTTTACTTTACATATTCAAATAGTTGCTTTACCATTATTACTAAATAACAATTCTTCCGACACATAATTCTGATTATCCTATGTCAAAAAATGTAGTAAAACCAAAGCGCCAATGTCCTGGTGACGGTTACGAAATCAGCATATCCATTTGTAAAGGCAGACAGAGGGTGCATTACCCAAAATGTCCTGTTTGTCATTATAGAACGGAGGATGTTAATGCATCATCAACATCAGTAGAAAAAGATACAGAGAAAGCAAACCCGGAAACCGGTAATACAAGGAAGGTTGTACAACTATCTTCAAACCAGGACAAAGCAATCAATCTCAAGATATTTAAAAGTTATGACATAAGAGGTGTGTATCCGGAACAATTAAACGAATATACATCTGAAAAGATAGGGATGGCAACGGTACAATTCTTAAAAGGTGTAAAAGCGGATGTTAAAAATATAGTAATAGCAAGAGACGTCAGGCTTTCCTCAGAATCGTTAGCCAGATCATTAATGAAAGGCATAATAAAATCCGGTGTTAATGTTATTGATATTGGAGAAGTATCTACAGATACTACCTATTTTGCAGTAGGACATTATAACTACGATGCAGGCATTATGGTTACGGCGTCACATAATCCGGCAAAATACAATGGATTCAAACTATGCCATGAAAAAGCTATGCCGATCAGCTTTGACACGGGTTTATCAACAATATCAGAATTGGCACGTCAGACCAGATTACCAGCTTCTGAACAATTTGGAAAGATTATAGAAAAAGAGATACTTAATGATTACAAAAAATATATTCTTAATTTCGCCAATAATATCAGGCCGTTAAAGATCGTTATCGATGCCGGAAACGGAATGGCGGGAAAAATGATTCCTATTGTCTTTAAAGACCTGCCGTGTAAAATTGTACCATTATTCTTCAAACCTGATGGCGCCTTTCCAAATCACGAGCCAAATCCCTTAGAAAGCAAGAACTTACGGGATTTACAAAATAAGGTGCGCAAGACTAGAAGTAATTTTGGAGTAGCGTTTGATGGAGACGCTGACAGGTGTGTCTTTGTGGATGAAAATGGACAGGAAATAGGGTGTGACATAATTACTGCCATAATAGCAAAAGAACTT
>JBHHYW010000166.1:0-6338 GCA_046757745.1 Candidatus Scalindua sp. | reverse complement strand
CTTTCCGGGCATCTTTCAGCCACCCATTCATTATAGTCGAGTAAACACAGTCTTTTATATTCCTTTTGTGCGGCAATGTCTATAGTAGATTTAACCATTGCCTTAACGTCTTCATCTTTACCTCTCAGGACCTCAAGGAGTTTGTCGGTGTATTGGGTTTCTTCGTGTTTAAATCTTACATTATAATGTTCTTCTTGTTTGCCAATCTTGCCACTTTGGCTGGCGACATTAACAGGTTTATCATAAAGATATGGAGGGCCTATACCGGTGCAAAACCAATTTAAATTAACCCCTAACTTGATGTATAGAAATTTCAATGTGTAGGGGCAATTCATGAATTGCCTCCTACAGAGTCGCCGAAGGCTTTAGCCTGCGTTTCTCATCATCCAATGGGTGTATGTGAATTTCTCGTAAGTTACGCAACCTAAAGGATGCGACTACACAAATCGCTCAATTTGGGTTCTAGAAACTTGGGAAAAAGCTTTACTATGTCCAATTTTCACCTTAGTTCGAAAGGCAAATTCTTATTACTTAAATATAGACTGTAAGCCTTCCAGCCATGGAAGGATTTCAATATTTTCAACTTTGTATGACCTGGGTGTCGTGCAAAGGCATAATAATTTTGCAACATCATTTTCACTTGCAAAAGAAGTTAAGGCTCTCAAATCTTTCATAGTTGGATTCGGTTTTGACTTAATTTCAATGGCTATCGGCTTGCCGGAAACACTTTTCTTAATAATAAGATCTACTTCCAAGCCTGTATTTGTACGCCAATAAGAAAATTTATAATTTTTTTCCTTATAATCATTATATCGAAAACATTCCTGGATGATAAAGCTTTCAAATAACCTTCCGTATCTAAAAGCGCCAGGTCTGATTTTGCTTTCAAGTTCTCCTCTGATAGTATTAATTATACCGCAATCAAAGAAATAGTATTTTGGCCCTTGCCTGATTTGTTTTCTTACAGAGTAAGACCATCCGTCCAGTCTGTGCACAAGAAGAGTATCCTCAAGTATAGAATAATATTCTTGAGCAGTTTTGGTTGATACACCCGCATCCTTTCCAACTTGAGTAAAGTTTATTGTTTCTGAGTTCATTTGTCCTGCGACATCCAGAAACCTAATGAATCTATCGGCCCTTCTTACTATAGCCTCTTGTAAGATTTCCTCTTTAATGTAATTCTCAACATAAGCCTTAAGGGTACGGAACTTTACTTTATTATCCTCATTGGCTAGATATATTGCAGGGAGTGACCCGATTTGTAGAGTCTTGTTTATATCCAGTTTCATCTCAATTGTTGATAATGGGTGCAATTTCAAGTTCCAGGCCCGTCCGGCCAGAAGATTTGTTCCTTCTCTTTTTAATTTTCTTGCACTTGAGCCGGTCATTAAAAATTGTATTTTATTTTTATAAGTCTCAATCAGGTAGTGTACTTCATCAAGCAAAGAGGGCATTTTTTGGATTTCATCTATAAATATACAAAGATGTTTAGTTCTTCTAATCTTATCTTCAACTTCATTTCTAAATAGTCCCGGTTCTCGCAGGTATCTTGCATATAATTCGTGGCTCAAGAGATTTATTGTTAAGGAACCTTGTTGTTTTTTTATGAAATTTGAAGACAGAACAGTCTTTCCTACGCCCCGAGGCCCAAATAAAAAAGAGGAATGTCTTTTTCCTAATAATTTTGACAAATTGAGCTTTCTGTTTATCATACTACACATATATAATATATATCTACTATTGTCAACAAATTATTTTGTTGCCTGAAAATAGATGTTAAAAATCACTTTGATGTGACCACATATAGGAAATTGTGCTTGATGAACATTGGTAGTGGGTATGGCAATAGAGGTGAAGTGGGAAATAAGCTTCACTCATCACCTGATAATATTGGCTGTAAATGTGTACTAATTAGAGGGGGTATTACGGCAGATATTTTCCAGTTATTTCCTGACGCCCAGCATTTCAACGAAACCTTCGGTTCTTGTGGCGATCTGGCCTGACATATAGTTGGTGTCGTCAACACAGTCTCCATCAAGGTTTAAGAGAGGGTACCCTTCCTTTGCCAGTTCTGCTTTTATGGTAGGTATTGCGGCGTTGTTTCTCCTGCATCCCCAGGTGGAATAAGCAATTATACCGTCAACATTGTAATCTTTGGCCAATGTCTTGATAACATTCAGCCTGTTATTCAGAGGCCCATTGTTGTGGTTGGAGATCAGTTTTCGTGCGAGGCTTTCGTATGGTTTATCAGGGTCTAGTTTGTCCCAGTAGACGTGATTAATTTCCTCAAAGACTATTTTGGTATTTCCGGCATTTTCAATCTTGTCAAAGACATCAGCCTTAAAATATGGTTTCAGTTCCAGCCAGAGGAGCCTGATCTCTTTTTCATCTGCAACTTCTCCATTTTTTCTTCTAGTAGCAATTATATCCTTGAGTTCATCTACCAGCGCTGTGTAGAAATTTACTGCATATTCTGAACCGATCTGATAGTGACTTGGCACCATGAAGCCAAGGCCGTCGCCTCCTGCGAGTGGGGATAAGGGATCCCGTCTCACATGATTTAATTCAATCATTTTCTCCCTTGCTTGATTGGACAAATCGATGGCCTCCGCAAGAGCGTGTTTCTCCATCTTTTTTCCTGTAACTTCTTCCAGGCATTTTGTTAAACTGATTAATTGATTTGTCAGATATTTTATAGAGTGGTCATTCATCTCATGAGGAACGTCTACTATCATACTTTGCTTTCCTGTTATAGATTCGCAGATCTTTATTGTCTTTATGTTACTGTCACATATCGTTGATGTCCCTGCAAGAAACAGAGGGCGCGGGTAGACACCCATATAAGCATTTCCTAAAGCTGTTCTATGGAAAGAACAGACATCAGTTGGTATGGCGCTCAGATCGGCTTCAGCAAGAGCATTAGATCCTTGGCCAAATTTTGAACAAAGGGCTGCAGCTATTTCTAACGAGAAGGGATAGAGCTTCATCGCAAAGATGATCTCTGATGGCACAAATAGCGTTGTCCATATTGAACCATGTTTGTATGAATTAGAAAAAAGTTCAATCACGCCTTTCGATAGAATATGAAAAGCTTCGATATCTTCTTTTCCAATGCCTTTTCCGGTTACTTTTGTATATATATTCAGGAATCTAAATAGTTCTTTTGCTAACAAAGGGGTTAGTTTTCTGGCAAACTTCTTTTTTGCGCTTTTAATATTTACCATGATTTTTCTTAGTTCTTTAGTTTGAAACCTCTATAACAATGCTTGGCAAAATTAATTTGATATTACCGGATATGTTTCCTGCAGATTGCTTAAATTGAGTGTTCGTGGTTATACCAAAGACTGGGGAGATTAATTGGTATCTCTAAATCACGTAGTTAGCTGCTCTATAAAAGCTTCAATCCTGGTCTTAATCTGACCATCACTTTTAGTACTGTTATCACAATTTATATGGAGCAGGGGAATATGATTTTTTTCAAATTCTTCCTTGACCAAAGGATAATCATATAAGGTATGATCGCAGAATTTTAAGGAGTGATAGATTGCTCCGCTTATTGCTCTTTTTTCGATAAGGGAGACTATGTTTTTAATTCTCCCGAAGACGTCGACCATCCTGGAGCAGGGAGATCTTCTTAAATATCTCTCAGATATTGACTTGTATGGGTTGTCTGTTATTTCTACTTGTTTGTCAAAATATCTACTGCCGGTACATAAATCTTCTGATATCACCCTGGCGCCTGCATCTTCAATCATTTTGATTATCTCTTCATTTTCCAGTATGCTTCCCCAAATAAAGAGTTTTGGCACCGGATCTTTTTCAGGAATATCGCTTATTTTCTTCATGAGAGAGGTGAGGGTTGATATATAATCCTGGAATTTTTCAGGTACTGCATTTATGCCCTTCCTCAATAAGGTAAAGATTTCATAACCGGAATGCCCAACGTAACCGTTCCATTGCTTTTGTAAAAATACCGTAACTTTATCTCTCATTCCGTTGTACAAAGTGATACTTCTATTAATGTCTTCATTCTGTATCTCGAGTTTAAAGTGATTCTCCATTCCTTCTTTAAATGCTTGAATTTCATCAGCAAAGTATTGTACGGATGCTTCGTCACTATTTTTTGGAATATCTAGGAAGTAGTTAAATTTCTCTCCTTTATCTATTCTTACCCACGCATCGTAGAGCCTTCTCATGCCATCACAGGAATTAGTAAACACAATTCCTTCAAGATGGTCCAGATTTCCCGCTAATTTTTCATCGGTAAGAGTCTTTATATATGAACATATATTACTGCAGAGAAGTGATTCACCACCTGTTCCATTTTCTTCATTTGAGCCCTTTATCCTGACGGGGTGATATCCTGCTGCTCTTATGATTTCAACGGGTGTATAGGTACAAAAATAACCGATTTTCAGCATTTTATTATCATCGAGTTTAACATCGGCGATTGATGTTTTATTATCAGCAGTGGCTGCAACGGATTCTACTTTCGTATCAGCATTTGCATTCTCTAAGGCTATTATGGCTGCCCCTAAAGCGCCAATTATTTGTGGTTCTTCAGGCATTTTAATAGTACAGAGCAGCTTCTTTTCAAGTTCACGCACAACTCCTATATTCTTGGCGACGCCCCCTGTCATTACAACCGTTTCTTCCAGGCCAACCCTCTTCGCTTGTCCCGAGACCCTTTTGGCTATGGAAATATGTAATGCCTTGCAAATGTCTGGAGTCTTATGGTCCGCTCCAATTAAGGACACAACCTCTGATTCTGCAAATACAGTGCACAAACTGCTGATAGAGACATTATCCTTCCCTTTCAGAGAGAGTTCCCCCATATCATCTAGTTCAATCTCTAATGTCCTTGCCATTACCTCCAGGAACCTTCCTGTCCCTGCTGCACACTTGTCGTTCATGGAGAAATCGACTACGTTGCCTTTGGCGTCCAGCTTTATGGCTTTGCTATCCTGCCCTCCAATGTCGATGACCGTTCTGGCATCAGGGAAGAAATGATTTGCGCCTTTAGCATGGCAGGTAATCTCCGTTACAACTTCATTTGCAAAAGGGACTTTGATTCTGCCATATCCAGTCGCAACTATATAAGTTAGGTCTTCTGCTTTTAACTTTGTAGCCTCCAGGATATGTTTGAATATTTTATCGCATGCCTTTTTACTGCTGGCACCTGTGGCGATTACCTCATAGGCCACTATTTCCTTTTTTTCATTTATTAATACTGCGTCTGTCGATAAAGACCCTATATCAATTCCGAGCGTTAACATTTATGTTTTCTCCTTAAGTATTTATTGCCTGTTTCATACTACTTTTGGTATTTATGATATTAGCTTTAAATAATAACATGGCGATTCTGTATAGTCAAGGTATATAGTTTTTACTGAGAATTTGAAAGGAATGTGTGTATTAGAAGATGGAAGATAATTTGGAGGGAAAATTAATAAAAAAGGCTTATAAGGTGTGCAACCTTATAAGCCTTTAATGGTAGGCATACTTAAACTATCCTGTCCATCTTCCATCCGGATCTGTTATTCGAGTGAATTAAAGCCTTCTTTGTCTTTATAAAGAGTCAATCACATTCATCCTATCAGCATCAAACTTGGGAGATTCAGCCGTGAGGCCATAATTTCTCTGCGCACGGTCTCTTAACTCTCCTACTTTTGATTTGTTCCAATTGTTAACTCTGGAATAATAGCCAACGATCCTTGTGATGCCGTTCAAGACTATAGGTTTTCTATCGTTTTGAATTACCTTTATAAATTCTTGAGCTTTGTCTGTGTCTGTAACTTTTTGGACGATTTCATCGATTGACACTTCAACGTAAGCGCCTTCAATACCTTCGGTCTTACTGTAGTCTCTAATCACGAAAACCTCTTCGCTATCAGGAAATGCGGTACCGATGATCTCGAGGTCTGAAGACAACTCTACAGCCTCTAAGAAGATTGTTAAGCTCTTTTCAACACTTTCTGTAATACTGACGCTCTCTTTTACTGTTACTGT
This sequence comes from Candidatus Scalindua sp., assembly GCA_046757745.1. GTDB lineage: Bacteria > Planctomycetota > Brocadiia > Brocadiales > Scalinduaceae > Scalindua. Next base: position 329 of record JBHHYW010000166.1, on the reverse strand, counting down.
CACTATATTCTCCTCCCTTTCGAAAAAATAAAAATATTTAACGTTTAAGCCACTTATTTAACTGATAACCAACCGAAAACGATTCTATTAAGTGTGCCTCCTTTCCCGGAGTTTTAGAGCCGATCGAAATTTACAGTTAAAAAAGAAATGCATCTAGATGCGCAAATTCAAATTTGAGTGGTAATATACAGATTATAAATAAAAAGTCAAGCACATTTTCTGCAAAATGTACAAAATGTTGTATGTTGGTAAGTTTTATGTACAACATTTATAGTCACAAAGACATTTCATTCCATGAGTTACAGAAGAAAAGAGAATTGTTAATTTTA
>JBHHYW010000165.1:0-6339 GCA_046757745.1 Candidatus Scalindua sp. | reverse complement strand
AGCCGTATGAGCCGAGAGGTTCACGTACGGATCTGGGAGGGGCTAAGGGTGAGATTCCCTTGGTCTACTCGACTCTAAAAAGTAGTTGTTTTTATCATCTATCTTCAAGTGGAATGTACTCCCTTCTTTCATGCCCTATATATTCGCTTCTTGGCCTTATAAGTCTGTTGTCATTATACTGTTCCGTGACATGGGCTATCCAGCCTGTAATCCTTGAAACAACAAATATAGGTGTATAAAGGGAAATTGGTATACCTAAAAGGTAATAGGCCGAAGAAGAGTAAAAGTCCAGATTAGGATGAAGCCCTTTTTCCGCAGTAACGATATCTTCCATCATTTGAGACATCTCAAACCACTTATTATTTCCAAGCCTTTCTCCTAATTCCTTTACCATTTCTTTTATTATGATACCTCTTGGATCCTGCTTTTTATAGACCCTGTGGCCAAAACCCATTATACGTTCTTTTTCAGACAGAGCTTGTTTGACCCATGGTTCTACTTTTTCTACATCACCTATTTCAAGAAGCATCTCCATTACCCTCTCATTTGCACCGCCGTGTAATGGGCCTTTTAAGGCCCCAATAGCCGCCATGACAGCAGAGTGAAGGTCTGACAGCGTTGAGGCAACAACCCTTGCCGTAAAGGTAGAAGCATTTAATCCATGTTCGGCATAAAGGATTAATGATTTATCAAGGACATCAGACTTATAGCTTTCAGGTTCTTTTCCGTTCAACATATACAAAAAATTTGATGCAAGAGAGAGCCGGGCATCAGGTCTGACCGGTTCCATTTTATTTGCTATCCTATAATCGTATGTAATAATTGCCGGAATCTTTGCTATAAGCCTTATTGCCTTTCTCATATTTGCATCGTTTGTATTTGACAACCCGTCAGGGTCTGATGTATGAAGGATTCCAACTGCAATCTTTAAGACATCCATTGGGTCGGTTCCAAATGGAAGTTCTTTAATAATATTTATCAACGCGGCAGGTATTTCTCTTTCGTTTGACAGTTTACTGCAGAAATCCTTCAGACTCTTTTTATCAGGAAGTTCGCCGTGCAACAACAGATATGCCACTTCTTCAAAACTTGAATTTAAGGCAAGATCATTAATGGAGTATCCGTTGTAAAAGAGCTTGCTTTGTTCTCCATCTATCTTGCAGATAGACGTTCTTCCTGCTATAACCCCTTCAAGCCCGGAGGCGATTTTAGACTTGTCGTTCATTTTATTTTTATAAAAGTTGACAAAAAATGTCTTAAAGTCGGTGATTCGTAATCGAATTCAAAACCCTTTACTTCTTCTCTTCTTTTGTATACATTAACAACTGTTTCACAAACATAGTCGAGATGTTCGCTACAATAAACCCTGCGTGGAACCGCCAATCTCACTAAGTCCAGACTTGGATAAATACCTTTTCCGGTTTGCTGGTCGCGCCCAGCTAAAATTGTTCCTACTTCTATTACACGTATTCCACCTTCAATGTAATATTCTACGCATAATGACTGAGAGGGAAAATTCTTTTGCTTAATATGAGGCAGAAATGCCTTCCCATCGATGAAGACAGCATGACCACCAATAGGCCTCATTATCGGTATTCCGGCATCAGACAATTTCCCCCCCAGGTAACGTACCTGGCCTATCCTGTATCTTAAATAATCTTCATCGATCCCTTCAAATAAACCTCTGGTCAATGCCTCCATATCTCTGCCAGACATACCTCCATAGGTAACAAAACCTTCAAACAGGACGGTCTTGTGAGCCAGTTTTTTATAGAGATTTTCATCGTTTAAGGCAATGAAGCCTCCTATGTTGGTTATGGCGTCCTTCTTGGCGCTCATTGTACATCCATCCATATAGGACATCATCTCTTTTACTATTTCATGGATTGACATATCTTTATATTCAACTTCACGTTCTTTTACAAAGAATGCATTCTCCGCGTAACGGGCAGCATCCATAAATAGTGGAATATTGTTCTTTTTTGTTATTTTGCGTACCTGTCTGATATTTTCAAGTGAAACCGGCTGCCCGCCTCCACTGTTACAGGTTGCGGTGATAAGCACATAAGCAATATTTTTAGAATCTTTATCAATAAGATCTTCCAGTTTGGAGATATCAATGTTTCCCTTAAAAGGGTGTTCAACATCTGGTTGATATGCTTCTTCAATAGCACAATCAATCGCCCTGCCCCTCACGTTATGTATCTGTGCCCTTGTAGTATCAAAATGCATATTTCCAATAACAGCCTGACCTGCCTTGACCAGTATCTCATCTAAAACGTGTTCGGCGCCTCGCCCTTGATGTGTTGGCAGTACATACTTAAACCCCATAATACTCTTAACTGCATCTTCAAGGTGCTTAAAGTTTATACTGCCTGCGTATGATTCGTCTCCCAGCATTATGCCTGCCCACTGGTTATCACTCATAGCGCCGGTACCGGAGTCAGTTAAGAGGTCAATGTAGACATCCCGGGATTGCAGAAAGAAAAGATTATACCCCACTTCCCTGATTCGCTTTTCTCTCTCTTCGCGAGGGATTAAGTTAATCTTTTCAATAACCTTTATCTTGTATGGTGGACATTTCATGAGTGATTGTTTTATCCGCTAACTCCAGGTATTGTCCTTGTACGGATACAGAAAGGTCTCCATATAGTTCATCAGGCGGTTTACTGAAAGCGGCAGCCATTTTTACGGTATCATTGTCACAAACAATATGCAAAAGTGCCTTTCAAACGACTTTTCATCATCTACTATTGAGTTGCTCTTTTGTACTTGCAGGCGTTTTGGAATGTACGCCCACTTTTAAATCACAATTCAAATACTCATCTGGATTTAACTCCGGTGAGTAAGATGGCAAAAAGAAAATTTCAATTTGTCCTCTATGCTTTTCCAACCAATTCCTGACAACGTAACTATGATACACCTTCAAATTATCAAGAACCAGGAGTATCTTTCTTGCTGAGTCATTGATAAGGCGTTTCGTAAACTTTATTAGAGTGCCTGAATTCATTTTATCCTCATATACCATAAATCTTACTTTGCCTTGATTCGTAACGGTAGAAATCAAATTCACCCGTTTACACCTGGGATGAAGACGAATTGCCGGTGTTTGCCCTCGTGGTGCGTAGCTCCTACCATGGTAACTGTCATTACAAAGCCCCGTCTCATCTCCCCAGTGGATTTCTGCTCCTTCTTTTTTGGCTTGTTTCTCAATTGCAGGATACTCTTTATTCAGCCATTTATTAATGGCTTTAGGATACTGCTTGTAAGCTTTACGTAATGGCTTTTGAGGCGTAAACCCCCATCGTTTTAAATATTCACCTACGGTTCGTACTGGCATATCAACACAACAGAGTTGTTTGATTAACTGCTGAACTGCCTTACGAGTCCACAATGCAAAAGGAAATTTAAGTTGATCAGGACACTTTTCGTAAATAATTTTCTGTATCGCTCTTTCCTGCTTCAGAGTCAAGCTTCGGCAGTTACCTACACGCCTGCCTCTTTTCTTGATTTGAATTGCCTTGGCACCTTTACGCTGATAAGCTTTACACCATCTGGCAATAGTATTATTATGTACACAGGTAATCTCTGATATCTCCTTGTAGGTTTTTCCAGATTTTCTGAGTCGAATTGATTGGTTGCGTATCTGTTGCTGGGCTTCTGTTGATAGTTTTCGTGCATCGTTTCTTTCCATGCAACAAGTATAACATTTTTTGTGTTTATATCAATGTATTTACTTGCCGAGTTAATATTACAATTTTAAGCAACTTCCAGAGGACGAACGTTGAATATTTCATTTTTGGTTAACGGTTCAATTGGCGATTCAGGTAGAGTTATAATGGCTATTGTGTTTCCGAGTACATCGAATACTTCTAATGAATAACCGTCTTCACCATTTGAGACTGGATGACGATCTACAATAGTTGCAACGTCGCCTTTTTGTTCTTGCTTCTTCTAACGCTTCACCCGGAGTCTCTCCGGAACCAACAATCGTATTATCGTCAATACTTTTCATTGCAACGCGTATTGACCGTTATACTTGTCAGAATTAGCTAACACCTTTTCCATTTCTGAAATACCTTCTTTGCGGTATAGTTTTTGTGCTTTAAGAAATGAACGAAATGTGATAGTAGAACCACACATCATTAAAGTCAAGGGGAAAAAGCGGTTCACCGCAAAGACGCCGAGAACGTAGATAAATGAAATCAGTTCACAGGAAAACAGGAGGCTGCATCCTTCAGGTTGCGTAACTTACGTGAGATTCTCTTATATTCATCTGATGAGGAGAAACGTCCGTCTAGGCAGACGGCTACAAGAAATTCTTGTAATCAAAATCGTTAAATGTAAAATATTTTCAGTGACTTAGCACACTTAGAGACCCCGAAATTTGCTTAAATAAAGTTACTAATTTGTTTACACACATATTGTTAAGAATATACTTGACAAAAATAGCGCTTTCAGAGATGACAATATAGTAGCTCTGCGTTTTTTCTGAGAAAAGTCTTCGGCGCTTTTTGTCCGGGTAAATCTGCGGTCTATTGATCGATTATGATGAAAGATACATTTTCACAAATAGCTGAGTATAACATCAGACAGGCAAGTCCAACTTCTTTTAAGACTGCCCTGCTCGTAGTGGATATGCAGAAATACTTTGGCGTGATTGTCGAACCCATCTTTGAGGAGGTCACTTCATTAATAAGGGGCTGCAGGAAAAATGGAATCAAGGTTCTTTTTACCCGGCATGGCCACAAAAGTAAAATTGGTGGAAGTATGATGTCAAAATGGTGGGAGGACCTGATTAAGTATGGATCTGAAGAGTGGGAGATTATTGATGGAATAGAGGCGTTTCCTGATGATATAATCATTACAGGAGTGCTGACCAACTGCTGTATAGATACAACGGCAAGGTCAGCTTTCGGCCACGACTATGGGGTGTTTGTAGTTGGAGACGCATGCGCTACTGTTGCCGAAGAATTATATATTGCCACCCTTAAGAATCTGGCTTATGGATTTGCCTATGTTGCGGATACTGAGACGATGTTAGACTTTTTGGAGATGTAAATACATGAAGAGAGTCGGGGCACATGTAAGTACAAGCGGCGGAGTGGAGAACGCACCGTTAAACGCTAAAGAAATAGGCGCAAAGGCATTTGCCCTTTTTATGAAGAACCAGAGGCAGTGGAAGGCAAAACCTTATACCAGTGATAATATTGAGAAATTCAGACAGAATTGTGAAGACGCAGGATATCTGCCGGAGCATATACTTCCTCATGACGGTTATCTGATAAATCTCGGACATCCTGAAAAGGAGGGACTGAAGAAATCAAGAGATGCATTTCTGGACGAGATGCAGCGCTGTGAGAAACTCGGGCTGGTAATGCTGAACTTTCATCCGGGAAGCCATCTCAAGAAGATTTCAGAGGATGCCTGTCTGAAGAGAATCGCAGAATCGATTAACATCGCATTGGACAAGACCAGAGGTGTTTCGGCAGTGATAGAAAATACTGCCGGACAGGGTACCAATATGGGTTTCCGGTTTGAGCAACTGGCTACTATTATAGATAATGTCATGGACAAAAAGAGAGTAGGGGTATGCCTCGATACATGCCATACCTTTACTGCCGGTTACGATCTTCGAACAAAGAAGACTTTTAAGGCGACAATGGATGAGTTTGATAAAGTTGTAGGGTTTAGATATTTAAGCGGAATGCACCTGAATGATTCTAAGCCTGACCTGGGCGCCCGTGTGGACAGGCATCAGAGCATTGGGAAGGGAAAGCTGGGAGTGGAGCCGTTCCGGTTTATTATGAATGATAAACGCTTTGACGAGATCCCCATGGTGCTGGAGACAATCAATGCAGAGATCTGGCCGGAAGAGATAGAGCTGCTTTACAGTCTTGAACAGGATAGTGATTAAAATTTCAACTATGAATAGGCAAGTATTATATGTATTATTGAGCAATCTTATTCACCATAGATGCGCAAAGAAGGAAACCTTAAAATAATGAAAAGAATTGTCTTAAATATTTTTGCAATACACGTTTTGCTTATGGGAATAACCTGCTTTGCGTGCAGTGCTGATGAATTAGAAGATCAGGCTTTGTCTCTGTTTGGTGAGACTCGGAAGGCATCGGTCTTCTACCTTGACAATGGGATGGAGGTAATTCTCATAGAGAATCATGCCAGTCCCATGATTACGGCATTTACGATCGTCAAGACTGGCAGTCGCAACGAGGATGCGGCAACAAACGGATCCGCACATTTCCTTGAACATCTGCTTTTCAACGGTACGAAAAACCGTACCCAGCAGGAGCTTTATAACGAAATGGATTATTATGG
>JBHHYW010000164.1:0-6348 GCA_046757745.1 Candidatus Scalindua sp. | reverse complement strand
CTTCGTCCTGCAAATCTTTTGTAACAACACCGGGTTCTACGGTTACTGTCAGATCCCTTGCATTTAACTCTACTATTCTGTCCATATTCTTTAGATCCAGAGCAATACCACCCTTTATGGGGACAGACCCACCGGAGAGTCCGGTTCCTGCTCCACGTGGGCAAATCGGAATGTTATGTTTATTTGCAATTGATACAGTATTTGATACCTGTTCAGTGGAATGAGGCCTGATCACCAGGTCAGGTATAGATTTTTCCTTTGTAGCGTCAAAGGAATAACAGACCCTCTCCTCAATGTTATCAAAAACATTCTCCCTATCAATGGAATCACAAAATTCCTCAAATACTTTTGCCTGGATTTTATTATTATGTGTCTCTTGTTTCATTTATCTATTTACTCGTAAGAGTCAGAATATTCCATACATAACACGACAAAGACATATTTTCCACATCTTTTTAAAACTATATTCGGTTAAGTGGATTTCTAATAATCATTTATGCAATGCAAAATACAATGCAAACTATTTCATTGGTTTTTTAATGTTTTTTTTATAGTATGCAATTTCATTATTATATAATGAAATTTATTAATGAAACTAATCCGAGCATCTGAAAATATTGCACAATGAAGATAGTTGTAATCTCAGATATTCATGGAAATCTGGAAGCTTTGAACAGAGTATTGGAATATATTGAAAAAATGGAAGGTGAAAACCGCATTGTCTGCCTTGGAGACATTGTTGGTTATGGCCCAAACCCTGCTGAATGTTTCAAAATAGTTGAGTCACTCACAGACAAAATATGTCTTGGCAATCATGAATATGCTATCCAGGATGAAGATTTTGATTATCAAATGGTAAAGAATGCACGTGAAGCAATCAAATGGACAAGGGGCATCGTGGGAGAAGAAATCGGAGAGGCAATCAGCAGGCTTCCTATTCAGATAGAGGAGGATAAAATATTATATGTCCATGCATCACCGGACGATCCAATACAATGGAAGTATATTAGTAATGCCCGTAATGCATATTCAAGTTTGATAGAAATGAAACATTCTCTCTGCTTTGCCGGCCATTCACATATCCCGGGGATATATGCTTACAATGAGTTACAGGGGGACAGTAATAAAGCAACATTATCTAAAGAGGATAAAACAATCGTTAATGTCGGAAGTGTAGGACAACCCCGTGATGGTTCTCCGATGCTATCATTTGCGGTATTTGACGATGACAATTGGAGTGTAGAGATAATAAGATTAGAATATAACTATCAAGAAACAATGGCAAAAATTAAAAAAGCCAATCTACCACTGTTTCTCGCCGAGAGGCTTGCAAGAGGTGTATAAACTTCCTCTCCTCCATAGATACTCAAATAATTAATCTATCAGGTCTTTCTTGATAATTAGCAATACTAACTAAGTAGTATCTAAATTGAGCGATTTAATATTACATGCCGTTGTAGCCGCTGGCTTTAGCCTGCGTTATTCATCACTTGATGGGTTTACGTAAGTTACGCAACCTCAAGGTTGCGGCTACAAAATCGCTCAATTTAAGTAGTCTATAAAAAAGTTGAAACAGTAATAACATCGGAAAGACTATACTATCAATATTACCTTAATAAAAGGGGGCATATTTATTGCCCCCTTTTATTTATTATTCAAAAATTATTTTTCTGACTCCTATACCATTTATGGAAAATATTTATATATTTCACGTCTATGCATTACAGTACGTATGACTAAAACCTCATTTTTATTTTTTGATTCTATTCCCAGGCGGTACATCCCAAAGCGGACTTTATAGAAATTTTTGAAACCTGACAGTTTCTCTATTTTGCCGCTTTCTGAAATTGACAATTTATATGGTAATTCTTCAAAAACAAATTTTTCTATTTTCAACCTGATTTCCGGCGGAATCTCTGGATAATTGTTTTAAAAACTTCTTGCGATACTGAACTTTCATCATTGCTTTTCCAAGGTATCATAATATTCTTTGGCTTGTTCTAAATCTAAAACTTCATCATCAGTATCTTCTTCCTGCATTAAGTGATAAAGAGCATGATTTTCAAAAATTTCCTTTATTTTTTCAAAAGTTTTAATGTCAAGTTGGACAGCAATTTTATGATTCTGTTCATCTACAATGTAATTAGGCTTTATTTCCATAAACTAATCTCCCTTTACTTTCCCTGAATGTGTCAAAGGCTATTCAAACCTGCTACTCGCCTGCTAACTTACACGTTGAAATTATAATTTGCAAGGAAAATTGAATCTATAATTCCAACATCATAAAAATTCTATTTATCTATATAATCTCAAATCCCCCCCTTTAGAATCCTCCTATCTCCCCCTTTGGAAAGAGGATTCTAAAGAGGGAGATGGTTTACGTTGCAGAATTGTACTGACAGCTTTCCAAAACGCTGTTTATAGGGTGTTTTAACAAGAGGGCTTACCACATAGTTTTTGCCTTGCGAATAATTCTGTCGAAAAATGACAAGTGAACCGATTTCGAAATTGTCACATTCAATCGTGTCCATCTGTGATCCGTTTCCCTTAATTATAAAATCCACCTCACGTCCTGTTTTATCCCTCCAGTAATATATATTACTGTCACCCATCCCCGTACGCAGTGTGTCAAGGACAAGATGTTCCCACAGGAGCCCACGGTCGTCCTCACGGATACTCTCCCAGCCTTTGACGAAAGTAACACATCCCGTGTCGAAGGCATAGCATTTAGGTCTTTGCGTAATCTCACGACGTCCGCCTCCATGAAAAGGCGGCAGCAAGAAAACCGCATGGGCAATACACATTGCCTCCATGTGTGCTTTTACGGTCGGCCTGCTCAGTTCACTCAGCCGTGCCAGATACGTATAATCAACTAAACAGCCACTCTGTCTCATCAGCAAATGCAACAGTTTGAGAAATCCTGTACGATTACGAATGTCAAAAAGCTCCTGAATGTCTCTCGCATAAAAACTATCAATCCATTCTGAGAAAAAGGCTGCATCCTTTACAGGTGTTAGTAAAGGCTCTGGCAATCCTCCATGGAGCATGCGGCAGTCAAGCTCTTTAATACCAAATACATCCGGGCACTCTATCCACAAAACCGGTGGAAGATATATCATCTGTTTGCGTCCGGCCAGACTGTCACGAAATTTTCTGGTAGCCACAAGGGTGGAAGAACCCGTTGCAAGTACTTTGAGATGCGGATAAACATCGGCAGCAATCTTTAGTAACCGACTTGGGTCATCCAGACGATGTACCTCATCAAATACAACAGTTGCCCCTTTTTCCAAACTATCATAAAAGGACTCCGGATCCGCCAGTCTGCGGCAAACCGAAGGCAGGTCACAATTCAAATAAACCTGGCCAGGAAGCATCCCGGCTAGAGTTGTCTTCCCCACCCTGCGTACTCCAGACAGCCAGATGATAGAATGTTCCTTCCATGCTTGTACGATCCGTTGAATCCAGAATGGACGCCTGTACATAATAATAGTATTTTACAAATAGCCGTCTAAATGCAAAGTACAATTTCAAGCAAACACCTCTTGATCACGCCTTCACAAACCTTTTCCCTGTGAGCTGCTTCACCAGTCTTTTCACTTCCAATATCATTAATATGCTTGCAACATTGGATGCCGGCAGACCGGAGTTTGTGGTAATATCATCAATAGCCCTGGGTGTACTCGAAAGGAGTGAGAAAATCTTGTTTTCCTGTGTATTAAGCGCAAGGCTTCTAATATCCTCAACCTTTTTATTATCCTTTATGTGTATGGTCTCGGCAAGCGGCCCCAGCTCCTCAACAATGTCATTTATATCTTCAACGAGTTTAGCGCCCTCTTTGATGAGTTTGTTGGTACCCCTGCTGTAATTGCTGTCGATATTTCCTGGAATGGCGAATACCTCTTTCCCCTGCTCAAGCGCCCATTTTGCGGTAATGAGTGAGCCGCTCCAGAGTGTCGACTCAATAACCAGTACTCCAAGTGACAACCCGCTGATTATCCTGTTCCTTGGCGGGAAATTACGATTATTGGGTGGAGTAGTCATGGGAAGTTCAGAGATCACAGCGCCTTGTGAAGCAATCTTCTCCGAGAGTTCTTTGTTTTCACGGGGATAAACAACTCCAAGGCCGCAGCCAAGTACGGCTATCGTCCTTCCCTTTCCCTTAATTGCCCCTGTATGCACACCGGTATCAATACCTCTTGCCATACCGCTTACGACACAGAAACCGGCCTGAGCCAACTGTACTGCAAATCTTTCCGCCTGAGTCCGGCCATAGTAACTGCACCTGCGCGCGCCAACTATGGCAAGAGCAAGAGTATCACTATTTAAGATATCTCCTTTAATATAGAGTACGAGAGGCGGGTCATATATCTGTTTGATGTTATGAGGAAATTGATCACTTGTGAAAGGGACTATCTTTACATTATTCTTTTCAGCCAGCTTAAACTCTTTATCAACATCTGCAGCCTTTGAACCATTTATAATCCTGTCAGCTATTTTACTCCCTATACCGGGGATCTTTTCAAGTCTGCTTTTAGGACAATCCAGTATTGACTTAACAGAACCGAGATGTTCGATAAGGTTGCGATAGGTCTTAATACCTATACCGCTTATCATGTTTAAACGAAGCAGACCTTCAAAATCATCCATGATTAATACCTTATTTCTCTCGTTAATGCCTAATCTTAAATTAACTATTGATTTTGTAATAAATCATCAATCTTGGCAAATTAACGGTATAGTTCGGAGTTCGGAGTTCAAAGTTTTCAGCTATCATCAATTTACTTATTTTTCAAAGACTTCATTAATCCGCTTAGCATTCTTGAAAGTTCAACACAAAATCCTCTTGATTGTTTTTTACCTTCAGTACTGATAAATTTTCGCCTAAACGATATTTCAGTCACTGCAACACATTCTCTTACAGATCTTCTTGATATTTTAAGGAACTGATTAAATTCTGCCTTGCTTCCTCCGCTACCTTCTGCAATATTTAAACAAATAGATACAGAGGCCCTTCTAAATTGGTTAGTTAAAGAAAAGATTTCGTCTTTAGGAAAATTTTTTGTAATCTCATACACAAAATCAATATATTCCAGAGACTTCTGGTAAACCTTCAAGTTTTCAAAATCAAACATATCCTCATTCATTTCTTTTTCCTCCGAACTCCTAACTTTCCACTCCGAACTATTAAAGTGGTAATCTAATGATTCTATCTTTAATTCGCGGTCTTAGCATCTGCGGGAAGCCATACCTCATTTCGTTAATCGGAGGTAAGTACTTTCAGGATAGTTTCTTCATTTGCCCCATCATTAATTACAACGTTTCCGATTCTGGTAGGGAAAACAAACCTCAGTCTTCCACCAATTGTTTTCTTGTCTTGATATAATTTAGTGACAATATCATCGGGGTTCAATTCCGTGTCTTTAAGACTCAACCCCAATTTTACAAACAACGACTCCTGTCTTTTTAGTACCTCCTCGTCTGCAAGTTTCATTTCTATCGCTATCTTTGTCGCATATATCATACCCATAGCCACCGCATCCCCATGTCTGTATTTCTTGTATGATGTCAGTGCTTCCAGTGCATGTCCAATGGTATGTCCGTAATTTAAGATAGCCCTCAGGCCTTCTTCCTTTTCATCGAGTTCCACGACGTGCGCCTTAACCTTGCATGAGTTGTATATAATCTCTTCTATTACGTCAGGTTCAAGTTTCATGATTGCAGGAAAATGCTTTTCTATATATTCAAAAAAAGCAGCATCCTTAATCATCCCGTACTTTATTACCTCGACCATACCCGCAGTTATTTCCGCCTCTGGCAGTGACCGAAGGGTATCGGTATCAATGAAAACAGCCTTTGGCTGGTAGAAACATCCAATCATATTCTTACCTCTCGGATGGTTTACGGCCACCTTGCCTCCGATACTACTATCAACCTGCGCCAATAATGTAGTAGGAATTTGGACAAAAGGTATGCCCCTCATAAATGTTGCAGCAACAAAACCGGCCAAATCTCCCAGTACACCACCCCCTAATGCAACGACAAGAGACTTTCTGTCCATTTCATGATCGAAAATACTTTCGTAAAGTTCCTCCGCCTTTGCTATTGTCTTCTGTTCTTCCCCAGGCTCTATTGGAACCAGCTTGACATCAAATTTACATTCCGATAGGCTATCCCGAACAATGTTTCCATAAAGTGGGGCTACAGTCTTGTCCGTTACAATAATGGCCTTACAGGGACTGACGACCTTTGAAATGAGGGTTCCAACCTGATTGAGGATATCCTTATCAATGATAATGTTGTAACTGTCTTTACCGAGATCAACGAAGATGTCTTTCATGTTGGTAATTT
>JBHHYW010000163.1:0-6379 GCA_046757745.1 Candidatus Scalindua sp. | reverse complement strand
AAACAGAACCTCGAACATAGAAAGAAAGACCAGTGAGACGAGTATCAGCCTGTCGCTTGACCTGGACGGTGAGGGGAAGCGTTCTGTATCAACCGGTATAGGCTTCTTTGACCACATGCTGGATTTGTTTGCAAAACACGCGCTATTTGACCTGGAGATTAAGGCGGAAGGTGATACCAACGTAGATTTTCATCATACTGTTGAGGATATAGGTATCTGCATGGGGCAGGCAGTGAAAGAAGCCCTTGGTGATAAGGCGGGCATAGTCCGTTTTTCCAATGTTAGCGTACCAATGCAGGAATCACTGGCCAATATAGCGCTGGACATCAGCGGGCGATCGGCCCTTGTCTTCAATGCGAAACTGAATTCAAAAAAGATTGGTGATTTTGATTCTGAACTCATTAAGGAATTTCTGGAGGCATTTACAGTAAACGCAGGCATGAACCTTCATGTGGATGTTCCGTACGGCGAAAATGCACATCACATCGCAGAGGCGATTTTCAAAGGTTTAGCAAAGGCCCTTGATAGGGCAACCAGAATCGATGAGCGAACTGATGAGGTTCCCTCTACAAAGGGTGTTCTGTAATAAATTGGCTTCTTTGGTCGCCAATTTATGTGTGTTTTGCTCCGCAAAACGTAGACTTAAGATGAAAGTACGGATCCCACCATACATCACTCCAAGAAACAAATTGCTGAATTTTAAGGTTAGTGTTTTCTATTTATTTTGAGATGCAAAAAACTGGATGTTAGCGAATGAAAGGAACTAGAATCTAATGACAGTATATTATAAGTATTTTTCAAGGTTTAGTACTCTTTTATTTTTCTTTTATGGAATCATTATACTGAATAGTTACATCCCAACTCAAACTGCATGGTCGGAGGAGCAGACGAAGAATGTTACACCACAATACTTCGGGAAAAGGGTTGCACATACACCCTGGCCGATGCATCGTCATGACCTTCATCATACGGGGCGCAGTCCTTACGCGGGAGCTCAGACAAACGACATAAAGTGGATGTTTCAGACCGGAGCGGCAATATCATCATCTCCAGTAATAGGCATTGACGGTACTATATATTTCGGATCGCAGGACAAGCATCTCTATGCCCTGAATCCTGACGGTACTTTGAAATGGAAATTTGAGACAGGGGCTGAAGTGGATTCAACACCCGTAATTGATATTGACGGTGTAATATATTTCGGATCATGGGACAAACATCTCTATGCGCTTTATCCGGACGGCAGGCTGAAATGGAAACACAAGACAAACGGAGGCATTATCTCCTCTCCCGCAATTGGGAATGACGGTTCCATTTACTTTGGAGGTTGGGATGACAGGGTACATGCCGTGGATGCGGATGGTAAGCACAAGTGGGAATACAAGACGGCGGACCATATATGGTCTTCTCCTGCGATAGGAAAGGATGGCATGATTTATTGCGGTTCAGAAGATTACTATATGTTTGCCCTCAGGCCTGATGGCAAGGCAGTGTGGTCATTCGGGACACATTACCTGCTTGAATCATCTCCTTCTATTGGTGATGACGGTACCATCCATTTCGGTTCTGAAGATGCGAATATTTTCGCCCTTAACCCGGATGGCCAACTGAAATGGCAGTATAAGACCGTACTTGACATTGATTCCTCCACTGCCCTGGCGCAGGACGGAACTATATATACAGGTTCCGGAGACGGTCGCCTCTATGCTGTAAATCCTGACGGCACGCTTAAGTGGACGTTTGAAACAAAATATTCAGTAATGTCCTCGCCAGTCATAGATGCCAATGGGACAATATACGTGGGTTCGCGGGACAAGAAATTCTATGCCGTAAACAGAGACGGTACCATGAAATGGTATATAGAAACAGGCGGCGCCATAGAATCATCTGCCTCAATAGATAAAGACGGGACTATTTATATCGCCTCAACAGACGGCAAACTCTATGCGATTGGGGAAAAGATGGAGATATATCCGTAACGACAGGATACACCCACCAAACAAACCATCACCCGGCAGAACCTGGACCGGACAATATGATGCTATCGGAGTGATTATTATTGTTAAAGAAGATGGTGAGTAGAATGTATGATTCAGGCAGAAAGTTTGTAATCTCTGGAATACAAAATGTCGGAAAGACTATCCAGGTTCCAGTGTATCAATATGAACAAAATATTGCCTAACGATCTTTTGGTTTATTATATAGATTTGATTGCTATCTTATTTGAGAAGTAAAACATAATAAGAATTTCGTATAATAATTATCTGATAAATTAAATGAAGCTACAATATCGATTAGGAGATTAAATTATGCAACCAATTTAGATACGAGCCTGATCCAAAAACAATCCAGGACCTAGTAAATCTTTATGAAAAGAAACATCTTAATTTAAACCCTGGATTCCAAAGGGATTCGGCCAGGGCAGGAGCTATATCGCGAGTATCTTCTCACTGTTCTACAAAGTACTGATGAAATTAAACAGCGAAAGAAACGAGAAGATATGTTAAACGGTATTCTAGAAAGCTTGTACGAAAAAAAGGACAATAAGAGAGCATTTAGCAAAGAACAACGAAGAATAATATGGAATTCTGAAAAGGATCAAATTTGTACACTTTGCGACAAAGTGGTAACGTGGGAAGATTTCACTGCTGACCATGTCAAACCTCATAGCGAAGGTGGCAAAACAAAGATTATTAATGCCGCTATTACACATCGATCTTGTAATTCTCGAAAGGGAAACAGATAACAATCGGATACACTTGAAATCGAACTAGTACGACCTTTTTTAGCCGTAACTATTTTTGTATACAAATCAGTTTTATGCACTTTTAAGTGCTACATGATTCGATTCAGTGACCCGGACGTAAGAATAGAAAACCTAAAGTTTTCCGCTACAGAAAACTTTCAATTCTTTCCAATATTTTGGAAAAGCCTTAACTGCCCTTCATAATTACGTCTGATTCTATTTCTTCCGGGGAGGTTTTGATGGATAATCTGGATCAACATCTGTTGTTCTTATTCAAATATTTTACTTGCCTGAAAAATTGCTGTACAATCCATTCCCTTACACAAATTTATGTTGATTTCCATATTGCAATTTACTAGCATTAGTACGCGTAGAATGCAACAATTAATATTTCACCAATCCCGAATAGTAGCCCCGTACAAGTTGGTGTTGAATTATAAGCAATATCTAAACTTAAACGCATGGGAAGGAAAAACTAATGCCTGTTGTTTTGCGAATCAAGGGCTACAGAATTTGGTTCTATGCGGCAGACCTTGACGAACCTCCACACGTCCATGTTGGGAAAGATGGTAAGGAAGCAAAATATTGGTTAACTCCTATAGCATTAACCAAATCAAGGAGATTTCGAGATCACGAACTAAGAGTGATTGAAAGAATTCTGGTAAAACACGAAGACACCATTTTAGAAATATGGCGAAAGGAGCAAGAAAAACGTGGTAACGGCTAAAGCGAAAATCAAAACTCATGGAAATCACACTTCTATCGTGCCAGTCGTTGTTCCTGACCTCGATCAAGTCAGAGAATTTGCTGCAAAACTGCACGCTAAAGGCAAGACCTGGAAAGGCGAGGCATTTGGTTGGCAAGCGGAATATAACCCCGAACTGCCAGAGACACCCCTTGACTCCAGGATGACTTTCACTCCTGCGGATTTTTGTATTGGGGAAAGCGGCATATGGTTCTTCTCTCTTATGTGGGAACATGGCAGTAACACCAAGCCTGTAGAGTTTCTGGATGATAAAAATATTCTTGAGTAAGCGGCAAATCAATAAAGGTGGGCTGTGGTAGTTAAAGAAGGTGGATTCACTTCGTTTATCCACCCTACATCGTACAACACATTTGTCTACTTGTAGGGTAGATTAAGGCCAGAGGCCGAATCCACATATACATGGGTGCCACGCTTGGTTTACAAAGAATTGGAAAGCTCTCCTATTAACTACCCGACATAATTACGTCTGATTCTATTCCTTCCGGGGTGTCCTTAATGTTTCTTCTGAAAAGCGCCTGCATTCCACTGGAGGTTTCGGTGAATAATCTGGAATCAGCATCCTCATAGATAATTATACCTTCAACATCAGACAGCTTTTCAATTAAGTCCATGCCCTTCTCCAATCCAAGGACAAATACTCCTGTGGAGAGTGCGTCTGCCCTGGTCGCACTGTCTGTAACTATCGTTACGCTCACAATACCTTTAACAGGATAACCTGTTCTAGGATCGATTATGTGTGAATACCGCTCGCCATCTATAGTAAAGAATTTTTCGTAGTCACCGGAAGTAGATACGGCTTTATCTCTAATCTCAAACGTACCGAGAAGTCCCTCGCTCTTGCGTGGGTGCTGCAGTCCTATAACCCATGAATCCTTCTCTGGCGGCGTTCCGTAAGCATAAATATTTCCAGCGAAGTTTATTAGCGCAGAATGTATCCTGTTGCCCTTAAGCACTCTGAGTGCCATGTCAACTGCATAACCCTTTCCAATCCCGCCCAGATCAATCTGCGTACCGGAATTCCTGTAGGATATAGTCTTTACGACACTCGGGTCACGGAAGAGTGACTTTTTAATTTCTTCTCCTATAATAATGTTTTTATAAGAGACTGATTCAAGCGCTGACTTCAGTTCTTCTTTACCTGGAATTCTCCCCTGCTCTTTGAAGAACCCCCACTTTTTCATGAGAGGGCCTATCGTAATATCAAAGGCGCCGTCAGTTATATCACTATACTGTAAAGATTGTTCTATTACGTAAGCAAGCTCTTTGTCACAGGCGGTTGGTTCTGATGCAGCATTTTTATTAACTTTCGACAGCTCGCTCTCCTCTTTATAATTACTCATCAGGTAATCAAGCCTGTTAATCTCTTTGAATACGTCATTGAACGCTTTTTCAGCTTCATATTTGTTTGCAACATAGGTGGAAACCTCAAAGAGTGTTCCCATGCTCAATGCCGCCTTTTTGAATAGTGTTAATTCCCGCTCCCGGCCTTCATCGCCAAACTTCACCCTTTCCATGGAAGCAATTTTATCTGTTCTCTTGCCGCCCAGGTAAAATTCATCAATGACGGCAAGTACCTTTTTCACTCCCGTACACATAGTAACAACAGACATGGTAGCCCCGGTAATATTAATGATGTCCTTATTGATTCTTAGAGGGCTCTTAAGGGACTTGCCCTTAAACTGGTAAAGGAATCTCTTATGTGCAATCTCAGCGCCCCTGCTTTCACGGTAAACGAGTATAGCTATTTCCCTGATCTTACCCTTCGGACTCACGGATACTATGAATGTATAAGGATGGAACTTACCGGCCTCCTCGGTAATTATTGCATATCCATTTACCTTGCCTGATTTAATGCCTATGTATGTGATAAAACTGTTTTCATATATCTTCCGCTTTAACCTGTTCTGAAGCACAGTCTTGCTCTCTTCAGTAAGAATTATCTCGTCATACACTATCTCATCACAGCCCGGAAGTACCTTCAGCAATGCCTGCTCTTCCGTCAGGAAAACCTGAGGCTGATAATTCTCCGCCGGTTCTAACTCAAAACCCGCCTGTGCATGGCACGTAGAAGTAATTGCAAACACTAACGCCAGTATCAGTAAATAAACGTTTAACCTTCTCATTCTCTATAAACCTTTTAACCTTCACTAAGAATTTCTTCGATCCTCATTAAGGCATCTTCTTCTCGCTCTCCTGTAGATCTCTTTCTCTCCCATCTGTATGCAGCACTGCCTCCCCTTGCTTTTTCCTGGACCTGGCAGCTTACCTTTACGGAACTAATCAGATTATTACCGGAAATCCTGAATGTAATCCGATATCTCTCCTTCCAATAATCATCAAGGAGCCGGTCTGTTACTATACTCCTTGCCTTCCTCTGTGAGAAACCTTCAACCCAGCCGGTTTTTATTATTCCTTTTTCCTTGTTTATTTTGTCCAGGGGCAGGTCTCCCAGTGACATAAGAACTGCCGACCACACATCCTCAAAGCCTTCGTTAAAAGTCTTTGTATGTTTTGAAGAGTGCGAACCGGCAGAACGGTCATCATAAGCTTGATGTCTTGGAGAAGTACCAAACAGAGTACATCCTGTTAAGAAAAACAACGATATTATTAATAATATTTTTAAGGTGGACATAGTATCGCAAAAGAGTTTTTAAGTTTGGCTGATGGATGCTAACAGAGGCTATATATTCTTGTCAAGCAATTATCAGACAGAAAGTTAAGTGTAGTTAGAGTGTGATGAGTCCACAAAAGGGAAGGGCACACTGCGAAAGGAGAAGGAGAAAATCACAGTGCACCCATTTGTGGAAGTTTTTCAAAACTTACCATTGGTAACATAAAATATGCCTGATTAGTTCCATTTAATTTTT
>JBHHYW010000162.1:0-6393 GCA_046757745.1 Candidatus Scalindua sp. | reverse complement strand
TATTCGTAAGGATATAGCCATCAGTGGTGATGATGAATCCCGATCCCTGTCCCACGACATGTTGTTGTGGAGTTTTTTGAAACTGCTTTGGTTGTTCCGGTAGCGGTTCTCCGAAGAAACGCCTGAAGAAATCGTCACCGAATGGGCTGGCACCACCGAAAGGAGAGAAAAACCTTTCTGACGGTTGGTTCTTGATAGACTGTTCAATCTGAATATAGACTACAGCCGGCGAGGCTTTCCTGGCAACGGCGGCAAATGCTTTACTTGTGTTACGCAGGCTCTCTATACCTGACTTCTGGGCATAAACCGGGACTATGAACAGAGCAATGGCCAGCAAACATACTAATACCGGAAAAATCCTCAGTATTCTCCCGGTATGCGGTGTAAGTCCCTTCTTAATATTTTCTGTACTGTAGCGCATGAAAGTAATTCTCCTTTCCCGGATAAATGAATTTGTTAAAATAATATTTATCTAAATAGATCGATTTGTGCCCGCCCGTACCGAATGGTAAGTTCGGGAGAGTAGCCGCAACATTGAGGTTGCGTAACTTACGTAAATTCATCAAGTGATGAACAACGTCCGCTGTGGCGAACGTCCACGCCCGCTCTGACGGAGATACCAGAATTGGAATCCTCTCGAAAGAAAGCTTTGCTTCCTAATCTTTGTACTAGTAAGGGAAAGTTTGAAAACCGCATGTCTGCGTGTGCGCCTACCTGTGTGTGTTCGTACACACTCAGGAAACGCACAGGTAGACAGGTTTCCATTTGACAACCCGGCCGAGTCAGAACATTTTTAAATGATTCTCCCCTTTTTGGACTCCGTCTCGTAGCGACTACGCCTCGGAGAGTTCTGACTCTGCCAGGTTGGTAGATACGGATTCCTTAACTTACAGGAAATTATCAAAAATTAATAACTTGGAACATGAGAACACATACCGGATTTTCAGCAAACCGTTTCAAGCGGTTTCCCACACTCTTTACATTTACCCGCTTCCTGGTCTAATAATGTAGGAATATATTGTAACCGTTCGTTAATCTTATACCCATCGCCCGGTTGGTCAAATACCTTACCACAGCCTGTACATTTGAAGTCTATCTTTGACCAGACCTTTTCACATCTATTTAATACATTACCCTCCCGATGATGAATTTCACTATGGTGAAACTACCCGATTTAAAGAACTCATTTTCAACAACAAATAAATTACTCTAAAAGTTCCCAATATCCAATTGTTGATTTCATTCCTAATCTTCTCAAATATGGTTAGATGATTTCCTTCCAGAGTAATTATTAAAAAATTGTTACTCGTGCGGTATAGGTGTATTTTGTGCAATATGAGGCGGAAAGAAAAGATGGAAAAGAGGTAACTCACTTTATTGTAAAAACGATAAAACAAGCCTGTGTCAAATGTCACTCTAGATATGCTGGCAAAGAAATACCTGTATTAAATCAATATTTAGCAATTGAACCACCAGAAGAAGAGAAAAAAGAAGAAAAATAATCGGCCCAGTAATCTTAAACTTAAAAGAAGATAATTTTCGCATTCATTATTATTGAGCATGTGGAAAATACAAGCTGGAAATCAATGTCAATGCTTTTTGGGTAATGAGGCGATTATACTTTTCAACTTCTCTATGGGGTTAATTTCATTTTGCGGAACCCGCCCGAATGACACGGTCGCCAACCCGACATGCATTCTGGCGGGGAGGGGCAAAATACCGTAAATTTGAGACAACCGAATGTTAGTTTATCACTAAAACTTTTGCACCACGAATTCTCTTTGCCTTTAGCTCTGCCAACGCATCGTTGGCATCTTCCAGCTTGAATTCCTGCACTTCCGGCTTTATGGGAATCGCCGCCGCAAGTTCCAGAAACTCACTAATATCACTGCGGCTGACATTCGCCACAGTTTTTATCTCCTTTTCTAACCAGAGATGAGTGGGATAATCTAGTTTTAAAAGATATTCTTTGTCGACCTCTTCCTTGCGAATAGCATTGATTACTAATCTACCTCCCGGTTTAAGATTCTTCAGGGCATCTATTATCGGTTTCCACACAGGCGTGGTATCAATGATACAATCCATCTTTTCAGGAAGTTCCTCTTCTGTAGCGCCTGCCCACACAGCGCCAAGCTCCCTGGCAAATCCCCTTTCATTTTCACTCCTGACAAATACAAATATTTGAGAGTTCGGAAAACTATGTCTGACCATCTGCAATACGAGATGAGCCGAAGCCCCAAATCCTGTAAGGCCAAGATTCTGGCCGTCCTTGAGACCCGTCAACTTAATTGATCTGTAGCCAATCGCACCGGCACATAAAAAAGGCGCAGCTTCTGAATCTGAAAACAGATCCGGAATGCTGAAAGCAAAACATTCCGGTACTGTCATATATTGTGCGTATCCCCCATTTACATCTCTGCCGGTAGCATGAAACTCATTGCATAAATTTTCTCTACCTTCCAGGCAAAACCTACACTTTCCGCATGATGAATGAATCCAGCCAATCCCAACCCTGTCACCAATATTAAAGTTACTTACCTTGTTACCGGATTGTTCCACCCTGCCAATAACCTGGTGTCCCGGGATTACAGGCAAATTCGGTGGCGGTGTTCTTCCCTCGATTTCGTCCAATTCGGTATGACATACCCCACATGCTGATACCCTGACCAAAATCTCGGTCTCTCCGGGTACAGGGTCAGGTATGTTTGCCAATACCAGTGGTACTTTGTTCTCTGAGAAACTGCCAAGCTTTTTCAATAACATTGCCTTCATTATTTCCATTCAAAGTGATAGTTCAACATGCTTGTATTTGATTATTTTGTTGTCATATGTGATTATTTTATAATTTAACAGACGTGCGGTTGCCACAATCATTTGATCTGCAGGATCACCATGAAACATACCGGGAAGAGAACAAGCTTCCAAATAAATATCAAACGAAAGTTCCAGTACCAAAACACCCTTGGTTAATGCTGAATCAAGCCAAGCCTTTAATGGTAGAGAAAATTTTATTTTCCCTTTTTCGTGTAATTTACACACTTCCCAAATGGAAATAGAAGATATATAAGCTTCATTTCTCTGCTTTAAGCGGTTGATCTGCTTATAGGTACGCTCCTTAAGTCTTTTATCTTTTGTTAGATACCAAATCCATATATGTGTATCAAGTAGTATCATGAGTTTGAATCCCATTTTTCACCAGTACTAAAAATATCTTCATCCTGTTCTATGAGTGTCCCTTTGAGGTCTATCTCGTTTTTGTGGTCACATATAGGCACCACCTTGGCAATTGGTATACCCCGCCTGGTAACCGTAATAGACTCTCCCGAATGATGGATTTTATCCAGTAGTTTTAACGATCTGGCTTTAAAATCAGATATGCAGATTTCCACAATGTTACCCCCCTATTAAATATTTGTTTATTAGTATACAAGAATGTGAGCGCTTAATTAGTGGTAATTCTACCATAAATGCATGGATAGTCAAACTAATATGACCATACAAAATGACTTTTTTAAATAAGGGACAAAACCTTTCAATTAAAGACCATATATATACAGCAAATGCATCTGGCATCAACAATACTTCGACATGATAATTGATTATTAAACCTGTTTTACATCCCGACCGAGTCGGATATGGAGATGTTTCAAGGGTCGCCCTCCCGCCAGGGGCGGAGCTTGAAGCCACCCACAGGGTCGTCATCAGGCGATAGTCTTTAAAACCATCTACGTCCTCCGTTCCTCTGCGTTAAGGAAAATATATCTGATACTTTCAATTTAAGCACAATAAATTTAATATCGACAACATGTTGGACGTTCTAGAGCTTTAAGCGCCTAAGGTATTCAAAAACCGCAACATTTCAAAAAGCTTACCATAATCATGCCTATTAAAATCCATTACCAGCCTCGGTAAATCTAAAAACTCCTCCTTTTCTTGCTCTGCAGGCAGAGACTTAGTCAGCTTTATTTCTCCTGAACGGAGGATATCGGCATAATTTTTATTAAGTTCCTTAATATTTTCACTACTCAAAAGCGAGTTGAGCCTGATGACAGTCTTTTCTCCCACGTATCGAATTGAATGATAAACCTTGTAAAATTGCAGAATCTCATCAATCGCTTTCTCAACGGTATTAACATGTATAAACAAACTCATATCATTACGCGAAATAAAGCCTTCTTCGGCTAACTCATCAGTTACAAAGCCCATCCAGTGATTCCAGTATTGAGAATCAGGAGGTTCGATCAAGATGATTGGACGTGGTTTACTTTTACCGGTCTGGACTAATGTAAGATTCTCAAACCCTTCATCTAATGTGCCAAATCCACCAGGGAAGAGTATAGTTGCATCAGATTCTTTAAGAAAGAATAATTTTCTGTTAAAAAAATACTTGAAACTGATAGCCTTTTCATCACCGATTATGTATGGATTGTGCTTTTGTTCAAAAGGCAGCTTGATATTCAGACTGAAACTGTCTTCACGTCCGGCTCCCTTATTACCGGCTTCCATTATTCCCTGCCCACCGCCGGTAATCGCCTTAAAACCATTTTCAACAATCAATTCAGACAGCCTTACTGCCATCTTATATTCTTCAGAACCTCTCAGAGATCGTGCAGAACCGAAAATTACAACCTTTCTCTCATTCCTGTATGGAGTAAAAATCTTTGATGCATAACGCAGTTCTTTCAACGCCATATTTATCAATTTCAGATCACCCCGATCATTATTCTCGATACCTAATTTCGCAATAGTTGTCAGCATCTCTTCTACGAGGTCAACATTATCGTCCGAATGGCAAGCCTCTGCTAGATCGTCAATAATCTTATCTATATCGCCTCTGCCTGTTTTATATTCCCTTTTATTCAAAAATAAATGCCCTTTCTTAATCTCATAGTGCGGCTTGAACCGTTTAAACAGTTTAAACCGTTTGAACCGTTATTGACCCTAACTTTAGGCACTTTTAACTTTTCATAACAATATAATAATAGAAATCTATCTTCATTTAAGCAAGTTTTTATATTTGCCTACTTGACGGTTGACAACCGTAAATTGACAGTTTTACTTTTTAAGGCGCTTAGCTACCTTAATCTTATCCTTTTAATATGTTAAACAATTTTTCCCATCTTCCTGCCTTTCCTGCTTTCATAAGCGGCGCTATTTTTTCCTGAACCATTAGGGCCTTATAACAAACTGTAAACGCCCCCTACTAGATTGTATCTCGTGATTATAAGACACAATCAGCTTGCATTATTGTTTTTCTCCGTTTAGAATTAAGGCAATGTGTCATTGTTTTTCCGAGAAAAATTATGTGGGATTACACAGATAAAGTAAAAGAGTATTTCATGCATCCTAAAAATGTAGGGGTTATTGAGGATGCTGATGCAGTTGGCGATGTCGGCTCAATTACCTGTGGAGACGCTCTCAAACTGATGTTAAAGGTCGAAGATGGGACAGAGAAAATCCTGGACGCAAAATTCCAGACCTTCGGATGCGGTAGCGCTATAGCATCCTCTTCCGCCCTGACCGAGTTGATAATAGGAAAAACTATAAATGAGGCTGAAAAAATAACGAATCAGGATATAGCGGATTATCTGGGAGGACTGCCGAAAGAGAAGATGCACTGTTCTGTAATGGGAAGAGAGGCCCTTGAGGCCGCTATAGCCAGTTACCGTGGCATTGACCTGAAACAGATGAAAGAAGATGAAGGCCCCCTAGTCTGCCAGTGCTTTGGTATCCACGAAAATTTTATTGAAAAAGTCGTCATGGAAAACAGCTTGAAAACCGTAGAGGAGGTAACAAACTATACCAAGGCAGGTGGAGGATGTCAGTCCTGCCATCCGGCCATCGAGGACATAATTGAAAAAGTGTGGAACGAAAAAGGAAAGTATCTTCATATCAGAGAAGAAGCTCCGAAGCATAAACCGGCTATGACAAACCTGCAGAAGATTACGCTTATCACAGAAACCATAGATAAGGAGATAAGACCCAGCCTGGCGCAGGATGGAGGTGACATTGAGCTAATAGACATAGTTGGCAACGAGGTATTTGTCGCACTGAGAGGTCAGTGCGCCTCATGTACCAGCGCCGCCTATACAACAGAGAGTGTAGAAGGAAAATTGAGAGAAATGGTATCCCCGGACATAGTAGTACATCTACAGAGTGATTAATAGCGCGGCATAGCCGCAACCAAATTAAAAACAATTTAGAGATTGAGGAATTGTATAATAAATCAAGTAATCCCTAAATCCTTGCTTGTCCGCCAGACTGTTAGGCGGGCGTCCCTTAATTATAACTAAGGAGTCCTTTCAGTGAAAAAAGTTATATACATGGATAACAATGCCACTACAAAGGTGGATGTAGAAGTCTTTGAAGAGATGAAACCGTATTTTACCAGCC
>JBHHYW010000161.1:0-6408 GCA_046757745.1 Candidatus Scalindua sp. | reverse complement strand
TGCGTGTCTGTCAGTTCTGCAACGGCCTTTTCCGCTCTTAAATCAATCATACGCAATGTTGTAAAGAAGCTTCCGGGAATCATTTCGATTCCTCCCAGCGGAAGGGTCTTGGGATCAATTCGTATACGCGTCCATATGTCGTCCTCCAGGTGCACTGACGGTATGTTTACAATCTTGTCCCCTTCCTTTTCAAAATACGAATATTGCTTAACCTTATAGTGGTCTTCCTCAAGATTATACTGGAGATAGACATGACCGCACCAGTCCTGCCTTGTAGTTGACACCTTTAATGTTTTGCCGAACGGCTGTTGTTCTGAAGGAATCGGCGTAAATACGGATTTCATCATGGAGTAGTCATATATTCCCGTATTAAACCTCTTGATAAAGTTGAGCTTTAAAATGGGTATGCTCTTTTCCCGGGATGCCTCGTAATCTGATTTTACCTGTATATCAGGCAGAAACGGTTCTGTAACAAATATTAAGACTACATTGCCGGAATGGATTTCACCATATCGGCTCTGTTCAAGTTCAAAACGCGTTATTTCAGCACCGTAATTGTACCAATATGAATGGAAGTCCTTTTCCTCAGGTAATGATAAAGCTACAGACGTATAATTTAATAACACTACAGACAGTGTTGTCAATAGTATCATGCATTTTAACTTGAGGTTCAAAATCATTTCTTCATCATAAGCCAATAAAACGACATGGTCAAGCTGAAACTGTTAGATCAATTCCAATATGTATTAAACCTAAGTTTAACAACAATGTCATTCCCACGGAAACTGGAATCCAGAAGAAAGAAAGGCTGGATTCCCGCTCAACAAACTGCGGGAATGATAAACTTACTCACTTTGCAGGTAAAGATAAAATTCATAAAAGAACATATGTTTGGATGTATCATTTGTTTCGCAACAAAAATGCCAAATAATTAAGGTTTGCCAAAAAATACTAAATCACCTTACCAAATATATAATAAAATATTTAACAAGTTGCAGTAAATCATGTATACTGATCAAAGTTTAAAGTGGACTAACGCGCTAAAGTTGAGGGAAAATAACGGTTTAAACTGTTTAAACGGTTCAAACCGCGTCTGCCTCCCTAACTTTAGGCAATTTAGATCACTTTAGACACTTCAAACGATTGCCTGCCCGACTGGCAGGAGGGCGGATACGCCACTCTATGATTGTAATATGGAAAGAGCAAGACCTGCAGGGTATTTACATACAGGATTAAATAGATACGAGGTATTTGATTTTCAAGAGGATGGATTAGGAAAGCTGAAGTCTTTTATAAAGAGGAAGAAACTGCCTTTCAGTTTTCATGTACCCTTCTTCAGGCCTTCATATTTCCCCCACAACGGTGTAACTACCTATTTCCTCCATGACGACCCCAATAAAAGAGCCCTCTCTTTTAAGCTGATAAACAGCACTATGCATTATGCAAAGGGATGGAAGGCTGACTTTGTAGTAACACACCTCACATGGATGGAGGATTCGCAAAACAGGCAGAAGGTAATGGCTCTTGCAAGTGATACAGAATCAAGATTCTGTGATTTAGCAGACAGGTATAACATGCCCATTAATGTTGAATTTGGAGGATATTCCGGGCATTTTCACGAACCGGCACAATTTGTTGAATTTGTCAAAGACCATCCTTTGTTAGGTATCTGCATTGACATAGGCCATACATTCCTTATATCCGGAATACGAAACCGTAACTTTTTTCAAGATGTTGAAACTTTGGCGCCACATACTAAATCAATACATGTGTGGAACACAAAAGGGCTGGATCACAGCAAAACGCACAATCACGTACCGGTTCATCCCTCACAGAAAACAAAAGATGGATGGATAGACATAAAAAAAACACTTGAAATAATATTATCACATAATAAAGAGTGTGATATAGTATTTGAATATAATCATACCTATTACGATAATATACCAAAAGAAGTCAAAGAAGGTATGGAGTGGGTTAAGGGAATGGTTAACAGAACATGAAAAACAGAGATTTCAGGGTTTTATTTATCAACTGCAATACAATGATGGATGTCCTTCTGCCTGTTGGGCTTTCCCTGATATCAGCATGCCTTAAAGAAAAAGGGTTCGGAGTAAAGATGTTTGACACTACTTTCTACAAGACGGCAACTGAGACCGGAGACGAGGCAAGGGCAAAGAATCTCCAGGTAAGAAAAACAGACCGTGAGGAATTCGGACTGGTTTATAAAGAAACAGATATGTACGCCGACCTTAAGAAGATGGTAGACGAATACAAACCGAACATCATAGGCTTATCCTGTATAGAGTGCACTTACGAACTTGGAATAGAAATGCTCAGAAGTATAAGGCATTATTATAACGTTCCCATGATTGTGGGCGGTATCTTTGCTACTTTCGCTCCGGCTGAAATTATTGCCGAGGATTGTGTCGATATGGTGTGCGTGGGAGAGGGGGAATATGCCCTTGTTGAACTGTGTACAAAGATGGAGGGAAGACAGGATATTACTTCAGTACAAAACATGTGGATTAAGAAAGACGGCAAGATATTCAGGAACGGGATTAGAAGACCAGTCAACTTGGATGACCTGCCGTTTCAGGATTGGACTATATTCGAACCCAGGCGATTTTACAAGCCGATGGGTGGGAAAATCTCCATGACCGGCACGTTTGAAATGAATAGAGGGTGCCCCTATAGTTGCCGTTTCTGCAGTGATTACGGACTCAACAAACTTTATGCAGATAACGGAGGATATTATAGGGAGAAAAGCATCAAAAGGCTTATTGGCGAGATGAAGGAGAAAAAGGAGAGATACAATCTGGAATTTGCATATCTGGTAGCCGAGAGCTTCCTTACAACTAAACGAGAGAGAATAACCGAATTTATCGAACGTTATAAGGAAGTGAATATACCATTCTGGATTGAGGCAAGGCCTGAATCGATTAACGAAGAAAACATTAAACTCCTTGAATCTTCAGGATGCGAGGGAATAAGCCTTGGTATTGAAAGCGGCAACCTGAATCTGAGAAAAAACCTTCTGGGCAGGAATATGACGGATGAAACAATATTAAAGGCATTCAAGATTCTCGAAAAGTCCAGTCTCAGGGTAAGCGCTAACAATATTATAGGCTTTCCGACAGAAACCAGGGAGAATATTTTCGAGACTATCGAGTTTAACAGGAAAATAAATGTGCCGGGTGTTATGGTTTCACTTTACAACCCTTATAAAGGCACTGCCCTGCGCGAATATTGTGATGAGGAGGGGCTTATGCAGAAGAACGCCCATGCCGGCGATTACAGATCGGAAACAGTATTACACATGCCGCAACTTTCCAGAGAGGATTTGCTTGGTTTACAGAGAACATTCCCTTTATACGTCAGGTTCCCCAAAAGTGAATGGCCAAGGATAAAGAAATGCGAAGGCAACGGCCAGGAAGCAGAAGCCTTGTATAAAGAATTATCCCGTGAATACACAGAGAACTATTTATAGGCCATTTGCAAAATGCCAAGTTACGTTAAAATATCATAACATGTAAAGAATCCAAGTTAAAGTTAAAGCCAAAGTCAATCTATTCATTCTGGTCAAGGGGAAAAAGAGAGTGACCCTCAATAGTGATATTTCCGGGGCAATGACCATACAACTGGAAGAGGTATTTAATCAATTGCCCCAAATGCCAAAAATGCCTGAATTTGTTAAAGGCATCCGGAGGGCGCCCACAAGAAATTTTACTTTATCTCCAAAAGAGACAGTTCTCGCCTTAAAAAATGCACTTCGTTATATTCCTGAAAGATGGCACACAAAGCTGGCGCCTGAATTTCTAGATGAACTGATCACTACCGGTCGGATTTACGGATACCGCTTCAGGCCGGATGGCAACATCAAAGCCAAACCCGTTGATCAATACAACGGCAACTGTATTGAAGGAAAAGCCTTTCAGGTAATGATAGATAACAATCTCGATTTTGATATTGCGCTTTACCCTTATGAACTGGTTACCTATGGTGAAACCGGTCAGGTTTGTCAGAATTGGATGCAGTACAGGTTGATCAAGCGGTATCTGGAAAATATGACGAGGAGCCAGACATTGGTTGTTGAATCAGGTCATCCACTCGGTCTGTTCGAATCTGCGACTGAGTCACCACGGGTAATAATCACAAACGCTCTTATGGTGGGCTGTTTTGATGACCAGGAAAACTGGCACAGAGCGGCGGCGCTCGGCGTAGCAAATTACGGTCAGATGACGGCGGGCGGATGGATGTACATCGGACCGCAGGGTATTGTTCACGGGACATACAGTACTATTCTGAATGCCGGCAGACTCAAGCTCAACATTGCTGGAAACAGTGACTTAAGGGGACATCTGTTTGTATCTTCCGGACTTGGTGGAATGAGCGGCGCCCAGGGCAAAGCAGTAGAGATTGCAAACGGCGTCAGCATCATCGCCGAGGTTGATTATTCAAGAATTCAAACAAGATACGATCAGGGCTGGATTCGTAGAATCGTAGATGATCCTGCAGAAACATTCAGTCTGGCAAAGGAATATCAGCAGAAGAAAGAAACTCTGGCTATCGCATTCTACGGAAACATTGTAGACCTGCTGGAATATGCGGTGGAAAAAAATATTAGCATCGACTTGTTATCCGACCAGACCTCATGTCACGCAGCTTACGAAGGAGGATATTGCCCTCAGGGACTGATATTCGAAGAGCGTACAGAACTATTGAAGACGGATAATGAAAAATTCAGGGAATATGTGGACAGGTCGTTGAGACGCCACTTTGAACTGATTAAATCTATGGTCGGCAGAGGGGTATTTTTCTTCGACTATGGGAACAGTTTTTTAAAGGCGGTCTTTGACGCCGGTGTTAAGAAAATCTGCAAAAACGGTAAAGATACTACCGATGGATTTATCTTTCCATCTTATGTAGAAGATATCATGGGCCCGGTGTTTTTCGATTACGGCTACGGCCCATTTCGATGGGTTTGCCTCAGTGGCAAGAAGGATGATCTTATCGAGACCGATAAAGCGGCAATGGCATGCATAGACCCAGAAGCAAGATTTCAGGATAATGATAATTATATCTGGATTAGAGATGCAGACAAACATGAACTTGTCGTAGGCACACAGGCCAGGATATTATATCAGGATGCTAAGGGCAGAACTAATATTGCGCTCAAATTCAATGAAATGGTTCGTGAGGGAACAATAGGGCCGGTGATGATTGGCAGAGACCATCATGATACGGGAGGCACTGACTCACCGTTTAGAGAAACGGCAAATATAAAAGACGGCAGTAATATAATGGCAGATATGGCGACGCAGTGTTTTGCCGGAAACGCTGCCAGAGGAATGAGCCTTGTCTCGCTACACAATGGTGGTGGAGTCGGCATTGGAAAGGCCATAAACGGCGGTTTTGCACTCGTATTGGACGGAAGCGAAAGAGTTGATCGTATTATCAGGTGGGCTATACCCTGGGATGTAATGGGTGGTGTTGCCAGACGAAGCTGGGCTAGAAATGAAAATTCGATTGAAACCAGCATTAAATACAATCTTGAGCAAAAAGGGCTCGACCATATTACGCTTCCCTTTATTACAAATGAAGAACTCATAGAAGACCTGGTTTCCAAAGCGTTTGAGAAAAACACCTAAATTGTATTTTACTGTAGCCGCAGGCTTCAGCCTGCGTCTTTCATCATTTGATGGGCCTGCGTAAGTTACGCAACCTCAAGGTTGCGGCTACAAAATCGCTCAATTTAGGTAAAAGTAAGATTATGAACAACAGCATAATAATTAAAAATGCTTCCCAACTTGTGACCTGCAGCGGTTTTAAAGCAAAGCAGGGAAAAGCCATGTCTGATTTGTGCACACTAGATGATGGCGCTGTGGTTATAGAAAACGGCGTAATAACGGCTGTCGGTAAAACCAGTGAAGTGTTGGCCAGGTTTGATGAAACCGGGTTTGAAACTATCGATGCAACTGGAAAAGCGGTTTTACCAGGGTTTATCGATTCTCATACCCATTTTGTTTTCGCAGGTTACAGGGCAGAAGAGTTTTCCTGGCGACTGAGCGGTGAAGGCTATATGGAGATAATGAATCGAGGCGGCGGAATCGCAAATACAGTCAGGGCTACACGGGAAGCCCCCAAGGAAGAGTTAGTAGAATTATGCAGAAAACGTCTCGACTCAATGTTGTCCTTCGGCGTTACAACAGTTGAAGGAAAAAGCGGCTACGGCCTGGACGAAAAAACCGAGATAAAGCAACTGGAAGTGATGGAGGAACTGAACAATATTCATCCTGTTGATATTATCAAAACATTCCTGGGGGCTCATGCAGTACCAGAGGAATTTAAAGGCAGAGAAGATGAATTTATCGATTATATGACAGATAACGTCATGCCACAGATTGC
>JBHHYW010000160.1:0-6423 GCA_046757745.1 Candidatus Scalindua sp. | reverse complement strand
CAACTGAATCCGCTAAAAAACAGGCTAGTACATTTAAGGGACTCTCTTTGACCTGACTTCCAAGGAAAAAGAACAGGAAGATATCGAAAAACAGTTAGAAAGTGCAGATTTCTGGAACAATAAAGAAAAAGCACAGTCTACCATACAAAAGCTTAAGACGTTAAAGGAACTAACCTTACCTTTTCACGAATTACAAAGATCGCTTAATGATATAGTTGATTTATCAGAGCTTGCTGATGAGGAGGACGAGAACGATAAGGAATTAGAAACAGAGATTACAAAAGATCTGCAATCGTTTACCCAAAAGCTGGAAAAACTGGAATTCCGCATGATGCTGAATGGTAAAAATGATTGCTGTAACGCATTTCTTAATATACATGCTGGTGCGGGGGGGACAGAATCGTGTGATTGGGCTTCAATGTTATTAAGAATGTATAGTATGTGGGCAGAAAAGAATAACTATTCCATGGAAACGATCGATCTTTTGCCCGGTGATGAGGCAGGAATCAAAAGGGTAACTACACTTATTAAGGGCAGTTTCACTTATGGTTATTTAAAGTCGGAAATTGGTATCCACCGCCTGGTTCGCATATCTCCATTCGATTCCAACAGTAGACGTCACACCTCGTTTGCCGCAGTTGACGTAATTCCGGAGATTGAGATTGATATGGATATAGAAATTAACGAAAAGGATTTAAAAGTTGATACTTACCGTGCTTCAGGTGCTGGTGGTCAGCACGTTAACAAAACATCTTCTGCTGTCAGGATTACGCATATACCAACCGGTGTAATAGCGCAGTGTCAGAATGACAGGTCTCAACACAAGAATAGAAACACAGCCTTAAAGATGTTAAAGTCAAAATTGTATCAACTAAAAGAGAAAGAGCTTGAGAAAGAGTTTGCAAATGCATATGATGAAAAGGGTGAGATTGCATGGGGCCATCAAATAAGGTCTTATGTTCTACAGCCTTACACAATGATAAAAGACCTTAGAACAGGAGAAGAGACCCCTAAAACACAAGCGTTTCTTGATGGTGAAATTGATGGTTTTCTTACAGCATACCTGAAATGGAAAATTGGCAAATAGATTCTATCGAATATCTTTTAGATTCTGAACTGAATACATTTCAATAAACTAGTAGATTACAGTTCTTTATTTAGTCCTTTTTAACTTTACTATTTTACTATATTGGATTCTTATCTTATGGACACGTTAAAAAACACTGACCCTGAAATATTCGCTGCTATCAGAGACGAAATAGAAAGACAGCAAACTCACATTGAACTTATTGCTTCGGAAAACTATTGCAGTACTGCCGTAATGCAGGCGCAAGGTTCAATAATGACTAATAAGTACGCGGAAGGTTATCCTGACAAGCGTTGGTATGCAGGATGCGGAAAAGTAGACATAGCCGAAAAACTTGCCATCGAACGGGCAATGGATATTTTCGGGGCAGAGCACGCTAATGTCCAGCCGCATTCCGGCTCTCAAGCAAATATGGCAGTCTTGTTTTCATCACTTACACCCGGAAACAAGATATTGAGTATGGATCTTTCACATGGCGGACACCTTACACACGGTTTCAAAAAGAATTTCTCAGGACAATTGTACAAGAAGATAACATATGGAGTAAGCGAAAAGACGGGATATATTGATTATGACGAATTAAGGACAATTGCAAAGAAAACTAATCCGGATCTGGTAATAGCAGGGGCAAGCGCTTATCCGAGAGAGCTTGATTTTGCAAAATTCAAGGAAATTGCAGATGAAGTCGGCGCACTCTTCCTGGCAGACATTGCTCATATAGCAGGCCTGATCGTAGCAGGAGTACACCAGGACCCTGTGCCATATGCCGACTTTGTAACTACCTCAACCCACAAAACACTCAGAGGGCCAAGAGGCGGATTAATACTCTGTAAGTCTAAATACGCTTCAAAAATAGACCAGTTTATTTTTCCGGGTATCCAGGGAGGGCCATTAATGCACGTAATTGCAGCCAAGGCCGTAGCATTTAAGGAAGCTAAAACCGAGGAATTCAAAGAAGCTCAGATTCAAACACTTAAAAATACAAAAAAGTTGGCAAATGAGCTGAAAGATAAAGACTACACAATAGTTTCAGGAGGAACAGACAACCATCTTTTCCTTGTAGATCTTTCAAATAAAGATATTTCAGGAACTGAAGCACAGGAAACTCTGGAAAAAGCAGGCATTATCCTCAACAGGAATATGATCCCATTTGGTAAAGGTACCGCAAATAACCCAATCGGAATAAGGATGGGCACTCCTTCAGTTACAACACGTGGTATGAAAGAAGCCGAAATGTGCCAGATTGCCAACTGGATTGATAGCGCACTCAATGGGCGTGGAGATGATAATAAATTAGGGATAATCAAAAGCGAGGTTGTAGAATTATGCACCACTTTCCCAATCTATAGTGATGACACAGCTTTAGTAAGTTAACAAGTTAAGTCGCTATCGCAACAGAACTATCCTTCGACTCCGTTCAGGATGACGTCACACTGAGAGGAGTCGAAGTGTTATCAACATTGAATTTCCTATACATATATTTAGCTAAAGCTTTTCCTACCTGAAAAACTAACAACTTATTATTCAACACCTCGATACAGATTAACCAGACTCTCTATGAGTAACAAAGAAATCAAAAAGAAAATAGCAGTCCTGGGCACAGGAGGATGGGGTACGGCGCTTTCGATTGTATTACACAACAAAGGACACAATGTCACTCTCTGGGGTTCAACACCTGACTATGTTGAGTATTTAAACAAACACAGGGAAAACAAAAAATATCTCAAAGGCATCGAAATCCCATCTGACTTAGAAATAACTTCAGATATTGCAAAAGCACAAATTGAAACCGACCTTATAGTTATCGCCATACCGACACCTTATGTCAGAAAAACCATCAAGCCATTAAAATATCACTATCTCCCAGGAACACCAATTGTAAGCGTAATAAAAGGTATTGAAAACGAAACACTCATGCGTGGCAGTGAAATACTTATAGACGTATTGGGTGAACAGCCTATTGCACTACTCCTGGGCCCAAGCCATGCAGAAGAAGTAGCAAGGAAATTACCAACAACAGTTGTGATTGCATGCAAAGATATAAAACTGGCAAAAGAAATTCAGGGCATCTTTATAACAGAGAGGTTTCGAGTTTACACAAATACCGATGTTATAGGTGTTGAAATTGGGACGTCAGTTAAAAATGTCATAGCAATTGCGGCAGGAATCTGTGACGGACTCGGCTTTGGGGATAACTCAAAAGCGGCTCTGATAACCAGAGGACTGGCAGAAATGATGCGTCTGGGGGTTGCGATGGGCGGCCAAAGAGACACATTCTCGGGGCTTGCTGGAATCGGAGATTTAATAACCACTTGCGTTAGTCCTTACGGCAGGAATCGTCTGGTAGGCGAACAAATTGCTAAAGGCAAGAAATTATCCCAAATACTGGAAGAGATGGATCAGGTAGCAGAAGGAATATTGACTACAAAGTCGGTCTGCAAATTAGCAGATAAATACAACGTTGAAATGCCTATCACAAATGAAATCTATAATGTACTTTTTGAAGATAAAGATCCAATTAAGGCTGTAAATGAACTGATGGTTCGTGAACCGAAATCAGAAATAGAAAAGATATATCCGGAATAGAATTGCCCGGTTATATTCCATATTTAAGAACTACTTCAATCAGTATCATTCTTTTTCAGATTCTAAGTCTTTTTCAGAAGGAGGGGTTCCTAATTCTTCCAAAAAATCCTGTATATCAAAGTCAGAGGTTTCTACAGTAGATTGTTTTTTCTCTTCTGTCCCTTGACCCTTATCCACCGCTAATGCCTTTTCTTCAATATCCCCTGGTGGAGCAATAGTACCAATTTCTTTTTCATCGTTTTCTTCATGTGCAGCCGTTTCCTCAGCTGATAATTCTAAGCCTTCTTCCTTCTCCTCCTTAAACTTAAACTCAACTTTTTCTTCTACTGACTCTTTGGGTTCTTCAGTGGACGGCATACCAACAGGCTCTTCCTCCAAAAATTTCTCTATATCAAAATCAACAGATTCTCCCACATCTCCTTCTGATATCTTTTCCTCAATTTCCCCTGTTGAAGTATTGGTCTCTATCGGTTCTTTTTCATCAATATTTAAATCTTTTTTGATTTCAGATGGTACATCTAAACCTTTTTCTTTTTTCTCTTCAGGTACAGTTTTAGATTCGTCAGAAGGTAAAATGTCAAAAGAGTCTTCATCCATTTGTAAAGAACCAGATGCCTTCTCCAGAATATCACTATCTTTAACTGATGCTTCCAAATCTCTTTCATTCTTCTCCTCAAATTCAACCTTTTCTTCTACTAACTCTTCGGGTTCTTCAGTAGACGGCATACTAACAGGCTCTTCCTCCAAAAATTTCTCTATATCAAAATCAACAGATTCTCCCACATCTCCTTCTGATATCTTTTCCTCAATTTCCCCTGTTGAAGTATTGGTCTCTATCGGTTCTTTTTCATCAATATTTACATCTTTTTCGACTTCAGACGGTACCTCTAAATCTTTTTCTTTTTTCTCTTCAGGTACAGTTTTAAGTTCATCAAAAGGTAAAATATCAAAAGCGTCTAGCTGGTACCTTACAAACAAACGTAACTTCTCCAAAATATCCCTATCTTTAAGTAGTACTTGCAAATTTCTTTCTTTCTTCTCCTCAAATTCAACTTTCTCTTCTACTAACTCTTTGGGTTCTTCAGTGGATGTCATACCAACAGGCTCTTCTTCCAAAACGTTTTGTATATCAAAATCAACCGATTCTCCTACATCTCCCCCTGATATCTTTTTCTCAATTTCCTCTGATGGAGCAACTGTATCAGCCTGCTCTTTTTCTTTTATTTCATCCGGCACTACCGTATCTTCAGAATGTAAGATATCTGCCGGTACTTCCTTACGCAAAGAATCCACACGTTCCTCTGAAACCGGATTGATTGAATTCATTTGAGCACTAATCGCCTCACTGATTCTATCATTAATCTTATTTGATACCTCTTGAATCTTTATATCAATAACGTCTTCTACTTTATTTAAAACTTCCTTTTCTACCGCCTCTACCTTTAAAATCAACCCTTCAATCTTTGTAGTAACTTCCCCCCCCATGGCCTTTAAGCCTGCCTCAATCTTTGTAGTAACTTCATCCCCTACGGCTTTTAAATCTGCCTCAATCTTTTCGTAATTAACAGCAGGCTGGTCCTCTATTTCCACTACTGGCCCAGCGGTACTTTCATTAACTTTACTTTTTTCTTTTTCCGTAGACTCTTCCTTACCAAAAAAATCTCCTACAACATCAGAAGCATCTCGTTCTTCATGGCTTCTATCATCAGATGGTTTTGCTGCTTGTATATCCTTTTGTTTTCCGCTTTTCAGAGACCCTATAATCCTATTATAGAAAAGCACAATAATAAGAACAATAAATATTGCAACAATAACAACCAAGCGCAAATTATTCATTATATTAAAACTGTCAACACCTACAATCTGATTCATAATTAGTATAATATTTTATGGACTTAAATTTATTAAGTAGTGGCCGTGCCAAGACTATTCGAACCGCTGGCTACATAAGCCCCATTTATAAAAGCAGTTATCTTAATGTCTCGTAAAACGGTCTGGTTTTATATCTGTTGTTTCATTATCACTTATCTTACAATAAGTTACAATATTGTTTTTAATTAGTGATTGCCGTGAAGCTTCTGGTTAGCTACGTTGGAATTGGTTACAGTTTGTCTACAAGCGTATGCTACTCTTACATGACAGTAGAGTCAATCAATTTATTTAAAGTATGCCTGATGCCATCTTTCGAAAAATTCCTAGTTCTTTGTCTCCTTAAGATTGCGTTTTCTACTCCAAATTGATATTCTAACAAAAACTCATCAACTGATTTTTGTCTATTTGCAGGATTTAGGTCTAAAGCTTTTCTGACAGCTTTTATTTTATGATCAGATATCTTATTTCTTCTTATCAACAGTTCTATAGCATTATCAATAAAGCCTTCATATCCCAACCTGGCCGAGCCAGAATCAAAAAGGGGATAGATATCTAAGTAAAGCTGAGCTTATCTCACGTATGTTCCGCTTACGCCCGTGTTGTCATCCATGGAACACTTCATGGATTCAATTATGCCGAGGGAATTGCAAAAGAGAATGAAATTGGAATTCAGTTTATTAAAAGAACTCATTATGTTCGTTTTTTATTCTGTCATCCTGGGTCAACTGGGACAAGGAATTTGACTCATGTAGATGATTGTTCCCATACGAAAAAGCGTGAGAGTCTCCAATGTTGTGGAGGTAAGCAATGCCATTATGACAAAAAAAGGATGATTTTCATACTGAAATTTCTAAGTTTTTGCATAAACAGTAGTTGAG
>JBHHYW010000159.1:0-6436 GCA_046757745.1 Candidatus Scalindua sp. | reverse complement strand
ACTACGCCTCCCATACAGACCTGATTATGTATTTAGAAAATGGGTCAATAACAGAAACTGGATCTCATGATGAACTGATACAAACGAACGGGTATTATGCAAAGATGTATAAGTTACAGGCATACGGTAGGCAGAGAACAGATTCGGAGCTATTCAATGCTGTCAACTGAAAATGCTGGCCTTATACAAAGAGACCAAAAGATTCCAGGGTTAGCCTTGTTACTGGATCCAGATGCATTTGTTGATGCAATCAGGCCTTATATTGAAGAAAAAGGTTTTTTTAAAGCCACCGTCACTTATATTCGTTATAAGCCATCAACAAATTGTCTTGTAGCTTATAAACTTAGGATCGCAGAGGAGTCAATTTATATTTATGCAAAGGCACATGGCTCCGACGCTGCTATTCATCTTAAGAACGCAAGGGAAAAAAAATGTATTCCCGTGCGATATGGTCCTGGTGTCATTTGTATTGATGATATGGGTATTGCTATATCTTTCTTTCCTAATGACAGCAAGTTGAAAACATTACGCAGATTGGGTAAAGAGGAAAGATTAAAAGTTTTACTTCGTTGTATTTTTCCGGCTCAGCCTGATCTTTGGGATGGAACTTTACATACCCTTAGTTATAAACCTGAGCGTCGTTATGCTGCCAGTCTGGAAGTCAAAGGAAAACCACAGGCAGTACTGAAATTCTACACGCCACAGGCTTTTCCGACTGCTCATACAAATGCAGTGGCATTCAAATCCCTGAAATCCTTAACCATACCAAAATACCTGGGCAGCTTAAAATCACGATGGGTTCTTGGCTTTAATTGGTTAACGGGAAGTATCCTTAGTGATGTTGTGCTTTCGGATGATGCAGAGCTTGCGGTACGCATGGTCCATGATACTGGTAAAGCGCTTGCTGAATTACATAATCATAAGGCAGCAGGCTTAGCATACAGAAACAGGGAATCAGAGATATCTGCCCTCTTCGCCATTTCTCGCACTCTTGAAATACTCTGTCCTTCCCTTACTGAATACTCAAAGGACCTGGAGGGGCAACTTGCCAGTTGGATTGCTACCCAACCGATAATTAATAAACCCATACACGGAGACTTTTACGCAAGGCAGGTATTAATACATGATGGGCAAATAAGTATCGTTGACCTTGATGAGGCCGTCTTTGGTGACCCCAGAGCTGACATTGGATTGTTTATAGCACACATGGTGTTAGACGCTATACAAGGTCTGCTTCATTCTGACCAGATAGAACTGTTTTCCGATGCACTGCTTCAAGGCTATCAAAGTGACATAGAAGAAGTAAATATTGCTGACATTAATGCTTATACGGCCATAGGGTTATTTCAGCTTGCACACCACCCATTCAGATATGCCAAACCGAATTGGCCAAAACTCACAAAGGTTATTCTTAATAAAATAGAAAAATATCTTAACAGATCTTCTATCAGAAAACCTAAGTATTCAACGACAGGTACAGGAAATCAAAAAAACAAAAAAACAAACTTAGTTGTAATTGATACATTTGGTGCGGCCAAAGACCCTACACTATCATTTCTTTCACGGTCATTAAATCCACAGGTAGCAGAGAATTATTTGTTACAAATGCTTTCTTCTCAAATGGGCGAAAACTGTCATCTCAATTTACGTAATATCAGTGTAGTACGCTACAAACCTGGACTTCGTTGTATTGTGGAGTATGAGGTGGAACTGGAAAACAATCAAAAGAAAAATAAAATTATAAAACTTCTTGGCAAAGCTCGCTCGGTGGGCGTGGACACGGCAACATACGACTTATGCTGTAAACTCTGGAACTCTGGATTTCATTCCGATAGTCTAGACAGGACATCAATTCCTCAGCCTGTTGGTATTGTCCCTGAAATGCGAATGTGGTTTCAGCGAAAGGTTCCAGGTGTCCCTATCATCAATATGTTGAAAGAAAATATAGGTATCAAACTGTCACTACGGATAGCAGAAGCAGCATATAAACTACACACATTAAATTTTACCTGTAGAAAACAACACACCATGGACAAAGAGCTTCACATTCTGCAAGACAGATTAAAACAAGTATCATTACAAAATCCTCAGTGGGAGCAACGGTTGAAGCGCTTAATGCATACTTGTGGACAAATAAGTTCGACCGTACCATCCTATAAACCCACGGGAGTTCACAGAGATTTTTATTTTGATAATGTACTAATGGATGGTGACAATGTATTTCTTATAGATTTTGACCAGCATTGTAAAGGAGACCCCGGACTGGACATAGGTAATTTCATAGGTCACCTTACTGAATATAGTCTACGCAACCTTGGTGACGCAGGAGCGCTTATAGACCAGGAAAAAGCATTGGAAGAACGATTTCTACAATTGGCAGGTAGTCATTTCCAAACAAGTGTGCAAGTGTATACTACGCTTACTTTAGCGCGACATATTTATATCAGCACTCAATTTCCAGAACGTCAGCCTTTTACGAAGCCTTTATTAGAGCTGTGTGAACAGCGTCTCGGTATTCGGCAAAGTGTATCCACGCATATGTAGTAATATAGCTTTTTTGGAAACAAAACCATTTCTTTCGTTTTATTACACACATGAGTACTTGGATAAGGTCTAGTAGTGTCTCAAAGCATTCATCAGGGACGCTGGAACACGCAGCCATGACTCGAAGCTTGTTTCATCAAGTAAAACGACTCCCACAGAGCCGGCAATGAACACATATTTAAGCTTTGCATAGGAGGGATCGATAATAAGACGTTATAATGAGAAATTCTGGAAAAATAATATAAATATTCTTTAGATAAGGTTGAATGGCAAAAAACATTTTATTAATATTTTCTTCATTAATGTTTATTTTTGCGGAAGAAATATGGGGAGGAGAAATAACTCCGCTGGAAACGACAACAGAAAGTGAAAAGGTTAAACCTCTCCAAAAAGCATTTCCAAGCCCAAGAGAAGCAATTAAGGCAAAACAGCCTGAATCCCGCAAGCCAAGGCAAAATAGCAAGGCTAAATTTGACTCAGGTGCACCTCCGAAAACCAGGAATATGTTGACACCTGAGTTAGGTTTTGGTGCAAGAATTGGGCTAAAATATGAAATGGAAAGGAATTTTAACCTGGATAATGGTGTTCGTGATAATGTTTACAAAAAGACGCCCGAGCTGTCTTTCGTATTTTTATATATGCCGAGTGAAAAATTCTCTACTTTTTTAAATATCCAATTCTCGCGAAAATTTGTAAATGACGAACATATAAGAATGAAAAAGAAGAAAAAGAAAAAGGATGAAACCAATTTGGAACTTAAGCAATTTTTTCTTTCATACAAGATTATAGATGGACTGAATCTTAAAGTAGGACGACAACGGGTTTTAGATAAACGCGAATGGGTGTATGATGAGGAAATGAATGCGGTAAGGCTAACGTATGATTTTTCAAAATTTGCCCTTGAATTATCGGCAAGTGAAAAAAAAGATAAAGATTTATATGACAGCAATGGCAGGGATGATAAATTTAAAAATTATGTGTTCTACGGCAGATATTCC
The DNA here is from genome assembly GCA_046757745.1 of Candidatus Scalindua sp. GTDB lineage: Bacteria > Planctomycetota > Brocadiia > Brocadiales > Scalinduaceae > Scalindua. Next base: position 2,894 of record JBHHYW010000159.1, on the reverse strand, counting down.
CCAATTAAGGATATTAAGATTGCGGTTTATGGTTTTGTTCGTGATGGCTATTCAAGAAACAGGAAGAAAAACCCAATCTTTTACGGTTTGCAATCTTCAGGTGAAGTGTTAGATGGCTTGAACTACTGGTTGGAATTGGCTCATGTGAGAGGAAGAAGTAAGAATAAAAAACTCAGGGGATTTGGTTTTGACCTGGGTTCTACATATGAGTTTGAAGTGCCATTGAAACCTTCTATCGTGTTAGGCTATGCCTTCGGTAGTGGTGATGACAATCCATCTGATAAGGTAGACAGGAACTTCAGACAAACAGGATTGCAAGACAATAATGCATATTTTAATGGCGTAACAAAGATTAAATCTTATGGAGAAATGTTAGATCCAGAGCTCAGCAATCTTGAGATTGTCACAGCTGGAATTGGCATTGAACCCATGCGCAGAGCATCTGTTGAATTGATCTACCATTATTACCGCCAACCCAAACTCTCTAAAAAAAACTTTGATGCTCAAATCGATGAAGACCCTGACGGTTTGCATAAAATGATCGGTCAGGAAATTGACCTTGTAGCAGCGTATAAATATAAAGGCAAAAAAACAAAGATTAAACCAAGCCTGGTTTTAGGCTACTTCATGCCCGGGCAAGCCTTCCCAGATAATGCTGACAATTCTTTATTTGCTGAAATTAAAATACAATTTGATTTTTAAGACATCATTCTTAAAGTTATACTGCAAAAGATTGCATGTACCTTAAAGGTTATTTCATTTTGCGCAGCGCCCGCCCGAATGACTCGGTTGGACGGACAAAATGCCATAAATTAACGACCAACGAAAGCTAATTTAAATATAGACTTTAAATAAATAGTATAGTATTATTGATTATGTAAGTTAACTTTAGATATAAAATCTAACAGTTAATTTTTGTAAGTACCGGTTACCGCTTAACCCACCTCTTATTAAGAAAAAAGGGCTATCATGCTGGCAAAGGAAATAATGAATAAGATAGTTACCGCCGCATCCAGGAGAACAAACGGTAGAGAACTGTCTGTAAAATTACTATCCGGCATGTACAGCGGTCTTCCTGTCGTGGATGTAGGCAAGGTCATTGGGGTAGTAACAGAATTCGACCTCCTCAATGCGGTCAAAGAAGGCAAGGACTTACAACAGATTTTTGCTGACGATATTATGACAAAGGATCCAATCTGTGTAGAAGAGAACACCCACGTTGACGAAATAATCAGGATAATGACTGAACAGAAAATTATCAGAGTGCCAGTAGTGAGAAAAGGAAATTTAATTGGCGTAATCTCAAGATGTGACATCCTCAACAGTCTGATTCAATCGGAGTTTGTAACTTTTTACGGAGATTAAGATGTTTAAATCAATACTAGTACCAGTTGATGGTTCGGACACAAGCCTTGTGGCGGTAGATTACGCAATCGAACTTTCCAGGCCGTTTAACTCGGAGATAACCGGTATTTCAATAATTGATATAAAGAAGCTTGCCGGGCCATTCATGAGAGATCTGGGCACCAGCATAGGCGGTATGGTTCCGTATGGTGATTTTCAACAGAATGTAAGAAAATTTTTGGAAGACACTTCCAGGGCTGCCCTGGATGAATTAGAGGGAAAATGTGACTCTGCGAGTATTCCGTGTAGTCGCACAATAAAAGAAGGCATCGTAAACAAGGAAATATGCGAATCGGCCAAAAGATGCGATATGATATCAATGGGCATGGCAGGAGAACATGCATTCTGGCGTGACGCTTTTCTGGGTTCAAACCTGGAATCTGTCGTAAGGCAGACACATAAGCCCGTATTGGTAACTCCTGAAAAATATAAGCAGATTACAAAAATACTGGTTGCATACGACGCCAGTTCCTTCTCGACCAAAGCTTTAATTGCAGGTGTGGATATTGCGCAACAAATGAAACTCCCACTAACAGTTGTTACAGTATCTGATGATAAAACATCAGGTGAATATATACTTTCTCAAGCAGATGAGAACCTGAAAGATTACAACATTACGTATGACAAGGTTCTTAAAGGTGGCGAGGCCGTGAGTGTGATTTTGGATTTCTGCAAGGAAGGTTCGTATGACTTATTTGTAATTGGCGCCTACGGCCATTCCAAGATAAGAGAATTAATCCTTGGGAATACCACCGTACAACTTATGAGAAAAGTAACATGCCCGGTATTACTATGCAGATAAATCAGTTAACTTCCCGCTAAAAGACGTGTCGGGTAGGCATTCACTAATTTACATTAAATTTTGCTTCGCAAAATGGATATGCTTCAGTTAAATACAAGGAACACTCATTACGCAAAACCACAAATTTCGTAGATTTTTTTATTGCAAACACAATCTTGCAAAGCTAAGCTTATGGAGAAGAGATCAAGAGCAAGTTCATCAGCATATCGTTAACAAAAAATATTCTTAATACCAGGAGCTAAATTCAATATGATAAACATTAAAAACATACTTTGCCCTGTTGATCATTCAGATTGTTCAAAAGAGGCGCTGAAATACGCTGTATCATTTGCAATGAAAGATAACTCAAAATTGTATCTACTGCACGTAATTGACATACGCGTTTTTGATGAGAGTATCAATGCAATGACACCGCAAATACCTGACGACGAAACACTGAAACAACTAAAAACAAAACTCCTTGATTGTATACCGGAAGAAATGAGAGGCGACATGGATGTAGAAGCCCTTGTAATCCAGGGTATACCTTTTGTAGAGATTATAAGTACCGCAAAAAAAAACGATATTGACATGATAGTATTAGGTTCACACGGAAGAACCGGTATTGCACACATGATGATGGGCAGTGTATCTGAAAAGGTTGTAAGAAAGGCCCCATGCCCCGTATTAACAGTGAGAAAATCCGATC
>JBHHYW010000158.1:0-6459 GCA_046757745.1 Candidatus Scalindua sp. | reverse complement strand
GTAGAGAGAGCATAGGTTATGCGTATTGCGGTTGATGCAATGGGTGGAGATGAAGCTCCTTTTGAGATTGTAAGGGGGGCTGTGGATGCTGCGCGCATCTATACTGACCACGAGATGATATTAGTAGGTGATCAAGAGCGAATTCAAAACGAATTAGCTGCGTGTGGCGCTACTTTTGGAAATATCTCCGTTGTACATGCTTCTCAAGTAGTAGACATGAATGAGTCTGCGACAGTCGCTGTACGGAAGAAAACTGACTCATCAATTACTAAAAGTGTCAAGTTGGTTTTAGAAAAAGCAGCGGATGCCGTAGTAAGTGCAGGGAACACTGGAGCAACAGTAGCCGCAGCATCCTTACTCCTTCATACATTGGAACATGTTAAACGTCCGGGGATTGCGGTATCCATACCGACATTTCACGGTGCGTGCATGGTAATAGATTCCGGGGCTAATATACAATGTAAACCTGCACATTTAATGCAATATGGAGTCATGGCTTCGGTTTTTTGTAAATACGTATTAAATATTGAAAAACCAGGAGTAGGGCTTTTAAATATAGGCGAGGAAGATGCCAAGGGTAATGAATTAGTAAAGGAGACTTTTGCACTTCTTTCGAATTCACCATTAAATTTTGTTGGAAATGCCGAAGGACGTGATGTCTTTGATGGTAAGTTTGATATAGTTGTTTGTGAAGGTTTTGTTGGCAATGTTTTGCTGAAATTTGCCGAAGGGCTTTCGATAAGTCTTTTGACTGCTTTTGCCTTGGAAGCAAAGGAAAGTATCTTGACAAAATTAGGGGCATGGCTTTGCAAACCTGTGTGCAGGCAGTTGCGTAGTAAAATGGATTATACAGAATACGGTGGCGTGCCACTTCTTGGGATAGATGGAATATGCATAATTGCGCATGGCAGGTCAGATTCCAAGGCAATTCAGAATGCAATAAGAGAAGCAATACAGTTCGGAAAATATGAAGTAAATAAACATATTAATTCTGAACTCGAGAGAGCTAATTCATCTCTCGTAACGACTACATCATAAAGAGCCAATTTTCCTAATCTCAATTAGGATAATTAATGAAAAAAGGATATACAGCATCAATTACAGGGGTAGGGTCTTTTTTGCCCAGAAAAGTGCTTACCAATGACGATCTGTCAAAGATGCTTGATACAACTGATGAATGGATCACCAAGCGTACGGGAATAAAAGAGAGACGTATAGTAGAAAATGAAGTTACTGCTTCAGGCTTGGCGATTGAAGCATCATTACGTGCGCTGGATGATGCAAATATACTGCCTTCTGAAATAGATCTCATTGTCGCAGCCACAATAACACCTGATTGTTTAGTTCCTTCTACCGCTTGTTTTATACAAGAGAAGATAGGCGCAAAGAATGCAGGTGCTTTTGACTTATTAGCGGCATGTTCCGGATTTGTTTATGCGCTGTCCATAGCCAAGAGTTTTGTTGCATCAGGGGCTATGAAAACTGTTTTAGTTGTAGGTACGGAATGTTTGTCAAAGATTACAGACTATACAGACAGGTCTACCTGTATTCTTTTTGGTGATGGAGCAGGCGCTGTTGTCGTTCAACGGGGTAATGGCAAAAAAGAGATTGTTACGACATATATGGGTTCTGATGGCAGTCAGGCAGATTTGTTGAAACTGCCGGCAGGAGGTTCTAAATTACCTGTATCACAGGCAACGATCGAATCTCGTTCACATTATATTCAGCTTAAGGGGAAAGAATTATTTAAGATTGCTATTAATAACATGGTTGACATGATTATTAAGGCTACTGCTGAAAATAATATGCAGATTGAAGATATTGACTTGATTATTCCACATCAGAGTAATATTCGGATTATAGAAGCTGCGATGGAAAGGCTTAAACAGCCGAGGAAAAAAGCATACATAAATATTGACAGATATGGTAACACATCTGCCGCGTCTATTCCTATAGCAATTGATGAGATAGACAAAGGAGAATTGTTAAACCCCGGAAATTCCGTGCTTTTAGTTGCGTTTGGAGGTGGTTTAACATGGGGTACATCTCTAATTAAGTGGTAAAATGGCGAAAACTGCTTTTTTATTTGCAGGACAAGGTTCGCAATACATTGGAATGGGTAAAGATATTTACTCACAATCCAAAGAAGCGAAAGAAGTATATGATAGAGCAAACGAAATATTGGGTTTTGATTTGTCAGGTATATGTTTTGATGGTAAGCAGGAAGAGCTTAACAGGACCTCTATCTGTCAGCCGGCAGTTATGGTTACAAGCATAGCATTATTAAGAGCTTTTAAAGAGCGTAATAATGGAAACATATCATGTCATGTAACAGCCGGATTAAGTTTGGGAGAGTATACTGCGCTTGTCTTTGCAAATTCTATATCATTCGAGGATGCTTTAAGTCTTGTCTATAAGCGTGGACAGTTCATGCAGGAAGCTTGCGACAAGGAAAAGGGGACTATGGCCTCTATAATAGGGTTAGTGGAATCAGAAGTTGAAGAGATATGCAATGAGGCAAAAAAGTATGGAGAAGTTTGTGCGGCAAATTATAATTCTCCAAAACAAATAGTTATTTCAGGGAAAGAAGAAGCTGTTAAAGAAGCAATGTCTCTTGCTAAGGAAAACGGTGCAAGATCTGTAATCCCGTTAAAGGTTAGCGGTGCATTCCATTCCCCTTTAATGAGTATGGCAAGCAGCAGACTTTCAAAGGAAATAGAAAGTACAGGGATTTCCAGGTGTGATATACCAGTTATGGCAAATGTATGTGCAGAGTACATAAGTGAGCCTGATGAAATAAAAAGTTCTCTTGTAAAACAACTTGATAATCCTGTTAGATGGAGTCAGTCTATGCAAAATCTTATAGCTGATGGTACAGAAGAATTTTATGAAATTGGACCCGGGAAGGTGCTTGCAGGTATATTAAAGAAAATAGACCCCACAAAAAAAACCAGAAGTATTAATGATTCTAATTCTTTAGTAGAGAATTGAATAAACCGGAAACTTTGACTTAAGGAGGAAAGGTCTTGTCTACAGAACCATCAATTGAAGAAAAAGTAAATGAAATAATTGTAAAGCAAATGGGTGTAAACAAGGAACAAGTTAAACCTGAAACTTCGTTCATAAACGATTTGGGTGCAGACTCACTTGACACAGTGGAACTTGTGATGGAACTGGAAGATGCGTTTGATATTAATATTCCCGATGAAGATGCGGAAAAGATTCAAACAGTAGGGGATGCAATAAACTACATTAAGGAGCATAAGTAGAAACGATGGGGCGTAGGGTAGCAGTTACTGGTCTTGGCGCAGTAACCCCGGTAGGTCATGAGAAAGATCAACTTTGGGAATCGTTATGTAATGGGGAAAGTGGGATTTCTAACATAACGTCTTTTGACACAACAGATCAGGATGTGTTAATTGCAGGAGAGGCATCGGATTTTGATCCAGGTAAATGGTTCGATAAGAAGGAAGAAAGAAGACTAGACAGATTTACTCAATTTGCTGTAGCTTCTGCAACGCTTGCTATTGAAGATTCCGGACTTGACCTTGACAAGGTGGATAAGCGTAAGGCAGGTTCGATTATCGGTACCGGTATCGGTGGTATTATTGAGATTGAGGCACAACATAAGATTTTACTCGAAAGAGGCCCATCAAGAGTCTCGCCGTTTATGATTACCAAGTTAATGGCCAATGCCGCACCTGGATACATCGCCATTAAATTCGGTCTTCAAGCCGCAAACTTTTCCATTATAACTGCATGCGCATCCGGTGCACACGCTATTGTTGAAGCTTTCCGGATCGTGCAGAGAGGGGAAGCTGATATAATGGTTGCAGGAGGTACTGAGGCGACGATAACACCACTCTGTGTAAGCGCATTTAGTAATATGAAGGCATTGTCAACAAGGAATGATGATCCTCTGAAGGCGAGCAGGCCTTTTGATAAAGATAGAGACGGATTTATAATTTCAGAAGGTTCAGGTATTATAATTCTGGAAGAAATGGAAAATGCAAAAAGGAGAGGTGCAAATATTTATGCAGAGATGCTCGGATTTGCTATGAGTGATGATGCGCATCACATCACGGCTCCGCACCCTGAAGGTGACGGTGCATGTATTGCCATGAAAAATGCTTTAAAAGATTCCAAATTGAATCCTGAACAAATATCTTACATTAACGCACATGCGACATCTACTCCACTGGGAGACATGATTGAAATCAGTTCTATCAAGAAAGTCTTTGGTGATCATGTAAAAGATTTATCAGTTAGTTCAACGAAATCCATGTTGGGACATCAATTAGGGGCATCAGGTGGTGTTGAGGCGTTGATATGTTCGTTAATAGTGGACAAAGGAGTGATGCCACCTACTATAAATTATGATACACCGGACCCAGACTGTAGAGGTATAGACTTTGTACCTAATGAAGCGAAGGAAAAAAACATAGATAATGTGATGTCCAATTCTTTCGGTTTTGGCGGGCACAATGTCAGCATTGTATTGGGGAAGGTGCGTTAATATCTATTGTCTGAAACTATTGTATTAAGAAGTTTTATCGTACTAAGCCGTTTTTGCCATTATAAATAGTAATGTGTTTCTTCCAATGTTTATCATCTGTGCCAGGATGGTCTAGTCTGTAGTGCACGCCCCTTGATTCACATCTCCTGGACGCTGATCTGGAAATTAAGATTGATACTGTGAGCATATTTTGTACTTCCCAGCCAAGTGGTGATGAGAATTCGTTACTAATTATATATTTTGACCAATGTTCAATATTCTTGATTGCTTCTTTAAGGTACTTGCCATCTCTTTCGATACCAACATTCCTCCACATTAAGCTTTTTAAAGAATTCTTTAAGTCTTCTAAATCCAGTTCGCTATATAAATGACCCTTTGAAGGTTCTTTAAAGGAACGTGGAGACAAGCCTTCTTTCTTTTCTCCCAGTTTCTTGCCAGCCATATTACCGGTTCTATAACCAAATACCAGCCCTTCAAGTAATGAGTTGCTGCCTAAGCGGTTTGCTCCATGTAAACCTGTACAAGACACCTCTCCACATGCGTAGAGATTTTTCATGCTTGTTCTACCATTCTGATCAACCTTAACACCACCTATCATATAATGAGCGCTTGGGTGCACGGGAATTAATTGTCTTGTTATGTCAATACCAAAGGATGCGCATAATTTCTTTATTTTTGGGAACCTGATACTGAGTTTTTCTTTTGAAATGTGCCTTACATCCAGATATACATGTGTATGGTCAGTCCTGTGTATTTCATGCACAATGCTCCTGCTGACTATATCTCTTGGCGCCAGTTCGGCGCTGGGATGATATTTTGACATGAACAATTCACCGTTTTTGTTCCTCAATACCCCTCCTTCGCCACGAACCGTTTCTGAAATCAAGACTCTTTCGGTGCCGGCAACATATAATGTTGTTGGATGGAATTGTACAAACTCAAGATCTTGAAGCTTAACCCCTGCCCTGTAAGCCATCGCAATCCCATCTCCGGTTGCTACCTCAGGATTGGTTGTTTCTCTATAAACCTGGCCGCAACCTCCGGAAGCCAGAATAGTTTGTTTCGCCCATATCAATATTTTCCCTTCTAGGCTACGCCATGCTATAATTCCGTCGCATGTGTTCTTACTCACTAACAGATCAAGGGCAAAAGTATGTTCAAAAACCCTGATTTGAGGATTTTTTTTAACCACATTTATCAGGGTTTCTTCAACTTCTTTACCTGTAGAGTCCCCTCTAGCCCGTATTATTCTTGGGCGGCTGTGCCCTCCCTCCTTTGTGAAGGCTAATTTTCCGTTTTCCTTATCAAATTTAGCGCCCCAGCTTATTAACTCTTTTATACGTTTTGGGCCATCTCTGATTACGTCACTAACGATTGTATCGTTACAAATGCCCTGACCGGTACTTAGCGTGTCGTTAATGTGACTCTTATAACTATCACCAGGGTTTAATTTTACAGCAATCCCTCCTTGCGCATGTTCAGTGCAATTCTCATTTATTTCAGTCTTTGTTACTACCAGGACTGATCCGCCCTTTGCTGCATGGATGGCAGCGCTTAATCCGGCAACCCCGCTTCCTATTATAAGCGTATCTGTAAAAATATGTTGAAGTGTTTTGCTGTTAAATGATACCTGGTATCTTTTAAATATATTTTCCCTTGTCATTGTCTCTAAATATTGTTAAATTATTGAGCGTTTAAGTATTAGTTAAATTGTATATTTGTAATATGACATTGTCAAAAAGATAAATGTCGGTTATAGGGCAAGCGCCTTATATTGACATGTTTATTGTTACACATTCTATACAAATTTAAGCGGGGTAAATATTTGTAACATAAAGAAAGGAGAAGGGTCATATGGGAGCAACTGTAGATGGTTTTAAAGCAACACACCAGGCAGCAGCAGGTTTATTAGGGCAAATTGATTCTCAGAGTGGACAAGAAAG
>JBHHYW010000157.1:0-6474 GCA_046757745.1 Candidatus Scalindua sp. | reverse complement strand
CGAATTTTCTTTCACGCACATTTCCGAATGTATACTCTCTCCAGAATTGGTCAGCGTGCACAGCGCCGTCCCAGCTTATACAGGCAAGTCCGTGTCCGGAGCTATTTCCTTCGTTCCACTTCAGCAGCTCAAGCACTTCAGCAGCTCTCTTTGGGTCTTCCTTAAGCAATCTTTGATATATATAAGGCCCGTCGGCATGATTGTCTACAGTCAGAACCTCTATCTTATTTCCGCGACCATGTGCTTCCTTTGTCTTGTCTATAATCAGGTCAACAACATTACGGGTTTCTTCATGTGACAAATCTTCTTCCATCAGTCTGGAGCCTCTTCCGGAATATACTAAGTGGTAGAAACAAACCCTTGGAATCTTTTCTTTTTCAATGAGTTCGAATATCCCAGGGATGTCCTGAGCGTTTCTTTTATTAATGGTGAAGCGGAGCCCTACTTTTATCCCCATTTTCATGCAATTCCTGATTCCTTGCAGTGCATCGTCAAAAGCGCCTTCAATACCACGAAATTTATCATTGGTTTCCCGTAAACCGTCAAGGCTTATCCCAACATACGAAAGCCCGAATCTTTTTAATTCTTCTGCTTTTTCTTCAGTAATGAGAGTTCCATTAGTGCTTATAACGGCTCTTAAGCCTTTATCACGGGCATACGTTATTAGCTCCATTAAGTCCTCTCTCATTAGTGGTTCTCCCCCTGAAAAGAGAATGACCGGCGCACCGTATTCTGCGAGGCCGTCAAGCATAGCCTTTGCCTCTTTTGTATTTAGTTCACCCGGATATTCAATATCCTTTGATTGAGAGTAGCAATGGACGCATTTAAGGTTGCATCTCTGCCCAACGTTCCATACAACTACAGGTTTTTTATCGCTGGAAAATTGCAAAAGATGTGAAGGCAGTTTGTTTGAGTCCCTGCCATATCTTAATGCGTCGGAAGGTTCAACGGTGCTGCAATACAACTTTGAAATACCAATCATTTTGTCACCTCTTAACTAATTTATTTAACTGCGAATTCTTTAATTAACAACATATATTACTAATTTTTATTCAATGAGTCAATGGGTTTCATTTGGCTGCTGTCTTTGTGGCTATTGCCTGTTCAATTTCTTGTAGTAACTCCGGCTTACTTTCAATAAACTTCTTGCTGTTTTCTCTTCCCTGTCCAAGTCGTATCTCTCCATATGAGAACCATGTTCCGCTTTTTTCTATTATCTGCTCTTCAACACCAAGATCAATAATATCACCGGACCTGGATATACCTTGATTAAACATTATGTCAAACTCTGCTTTCCTGAATGGTGCAGCAACTTTATTCTTTGCAATTTTAGCTCTTACCCTATTTCCTATAATACGTTCTCCATCCTTGATACTGCCAATTCTACGGATATCAACTCTGACAGAGGAATAGAACTTTAGCGCCCTTCCGCCGGGTGTTGTTTCTGGATTGCCAAACATCACTCCTATTTTTTCACGTATCTGGTTAATAAAAATGAGACATGTCCTTGATTTGGAGATTACAGAAGTAAGTTTTCTGAGCGCCTGTGACATTAATCTGGCCTGCAATGCGACATGCGAGTCTCCCATCTGCCCCTCAAGTTCTGCTCTTGGTACGAGAGCGGCGACGGAGTCTACGACAATTACATCAATTGCATTGCTTCTCGTTAAGAGTTCGGCAATTTCCAGTGCCTGTTCACCTGTATCGGGTTGATTTACCAATAAACTGTCAAGGTTTACACCCAGCCTCTTTGCATAGTCAGGATCAAGGGCATGCTCAACATCGATAAAGGCGGCGGTGCCACCGTTTTTTTGTGCATTGGCAACGACATGAAGTGTCAGGGTGGTCTTTCCTGATGATTCAGGCCCAAAGACTTCTACTACCCTGCCGCGAGGCATCCCACCCACACCGAGGGCAAGATCAAGAGAAAGCGAGCCGGTTGATATTACCGGCACATCAAGTTTCTCGTCCGTTCCGAGGCGCATTATCGTGCCTTTGCCAAATTGTCTTTCAATCTGCGATACGGCCCGGTCAAGAGCCTGGTCCTTTTTTCCTGTATCTGATTTTCCCCTTTCAGGGCTTTCTGCCTTCTGTAACTTTGCCATTGATTATCCCCTTAGTAATTAATTTTATTTTTCTTCGCTGATTTTTTTCTCAACTATTGATATATCTTTAACAGCCTGTGGAACCCTGGGAATAATTCTCTTTGTTACTTTCTTGATATTATTTGCGACCAGGGAATTGTCAATTGTTTCTCCAGTCCGCTCGCTCCCCCAGAATAAAATTCCTGCTATAATGACCCAGCACGTTAATATTGTCTTTGTGAATGAAATACCTCCCCCAATAAGCCTTCCGCTGAATCCGAATTTTCTTTTTGTAAGAAATTTTCTGAAAAGGTTGCCTATTGCATATGTTGTGATTAAGATAACCCCGAAGACAATTGCAAAACCTAATGCAACAGATATTTCAGAGCTGAATATGCCGCTTAATATGTTACCTGTTAGATTACGGAGTATGTAAGCGACAGCGGCAGATAATGCAACTGAAGAGATTCTGTAAATTTGCCAGAGAGGGCCTGTTATTATCCCAAAGAAAGTTCCAGTTGCTATAACTCCGATTAGAGTGAAGTCGAGCCAGTTCATTATTTAGCTCCTTTCCTGCCGCCTGAACGAGAGAGTCAGGCCGATTGCTGATTTATCCTTGTTTCGCTAATTTATTTAAAGAAATCTTTGAAAAGCTTCTCCACAACATCTTCTACTTTCTCTTTCTTCGGCTGTGTTTCTTTTTCTGTTTCTGCTGTCTCTGCTTGCGTCGGTACACTTGTGCTCTCAGTTTGTTGTTTTGAATCCTTTGAACCATCTAATATTCCTTGCAGGATATTACCAATTTCCTGGGGTTTTGGCCATTTAAATGCAAGCCTGGGTTTGTTTATTGTCCCCGTGACTATTATTGGTAATTTTGATCCCTTGCTCATACCACCGAGTATCCTTTTGATATCTCCACCTATAAGATTACCCATTGCCTGGGCGTCTGCAGAATATTCTAATCGTCCGTCGAATGAAGTCCACCCTGATAAACCAATGTTAAAATCCTTGCCGCTGATGCTTATATCATCGTTAGATATTTTGCTATCGTTAATTACAAACTTGGTAGAGATATTATCGAATTCGTATTCTCCTCCCTTACCGAAAGTATTGAGGATTTTGGATGTTATCGAGCCTCCTTTTATGTAGCCATCTTTAATATCAATTTCTCCCTGACCATTAAGGCTTTTACTTAAATCATCCTGCCAGTTCAGCCCATTACCCTTTGCGTTGAACATCATACTTAGCTTGCCTGAAATCTTGCCATCCGGCGCTGCGAGAACCGGTACTATGTATGCAAGCAAATCCATATTCCGATTAATCAGCATGTCTGATAATGTCATATCAAAGACTAAAGAAGGTTTTTGCTCCTTAAGGTTTGCGCTTGCCGATACGGTACCGGCACCTTCATTTAATTTGAAAGTGAAATCCTTTGTTGTAAAAAAACCATCATCCAGGAGGAGTTTTGTTTCAAAATCTTTTATTTCATATGTATTGTAATTGAGCGCATCTACAGATATACTTCCATTGATGTTTATTTGTTCATAGAAATTCTCATTTTCTTCTGCTAATAGCTTACCGTTTATGCCTAGATCAACGACGCTTTTTCCTGTCATGTTAATATCCGATGGAAACATCCCTGCGAATTGAGCGGTTGTTTTATCCAGATCAATGTCCAGGGAAAGTTCGTAATCAATATTCTTCTCTTTGCTTAGGTTTGCTATTCCTCCTTTTGATTTCATTTCGAGGAAATCAGATACGATATCCATTTGCTCGATAATTACAGAATCTTTCGTAATGTTATAATCCAGTGTATGTATAAGTTTAAGGTCGAGATTAGTTATCCTGTTATTCTTAAGAGGTCCTCCTGAGGCATTTATGCCGTGTAAAATAGTTGTTCCGCTCAGTTTTAATTCTTTTTTGACAGAGCCACTTGTATTAATATCTGCAGCAATCTTTCCATTAACGTTTAGGCCCTGAGGTAAAGATGCAATACCTTGGAGATTCTGTATGAGTCTTTCAATATCGATTGATAAAAGCATGTTTAACTCGATTTCTTTGTTTTTATTTAAAGTGCCTGAAGACTTTATTTTTGCAAAGCTTGTTTTCACGCTGAAGTTATTTAAATCGAGATTACTATCTTGTAAGTTGTATTTCACATCATGTATAATTTGAATTTCTGGTTCCTTTATAGGGCCAAATGTCTCCATCTTTGCTAATAAGTTTTTTAAATCTGTCGTACCTTCTACTTCCAGTTTGTTTTGATTCCCCTTTAGCTTTATATTTGATTCTAATTTTCCAGCAACTTCAATATCCTCAGGCAGCAGTCCGCCAATTTCGCTCATTAGTTTTGCTATGTCCATGTTCAGGAAAATCTTAAAATCTAGATTTCTTGCATTTTTAAAATCTGTGGCCAGGCCTGCAAGGAATAGTTCTGCAAAGTTTGTTTTAATACTGATTTTGTGGACAGTAATTTTATCGTTGGATACATCGATACCTGCATTCTGGATTAGTTTAATGCTCGGTTGTCGTATAGGATTATTTCCAAGCGGCCCGCCGGTAATGTTCAGATTTGTTATTTCTGTATTCCCGGTTATGCCTATCACTTTCTCAAGTTGCCCCTCAGCCTTAACTTTAGAATAGATAACCCCTTCGACCTGCATACCTTCAGGCAAGCCCAGTATTCCTGCAAATTTATTGGTAAGTTTTTTCATGTCTACGTTCATGGAGAAATCAAGGCCTGTGCCACCTTCACCCATGAACCTTGCCATATCAAAATCTGCTGCTATCTGCGCAGAACCGGTTTTCATGTTAAATGTACCCCTGGCACTTTCCGGGTTAATTTCACCGTCTTTTACCAATGATACATTTAAGGAAATATCAGCGTGTTCTATTTCGCCTTTTGTTTCAATGTCAAAGGAGCTATTAAACTCAATTGGTTTGTTCAGAGAGTCGACTTTTAAGGTAGTATTCAGATCCCTTATGATCGTTTTCTCCTGCAACCGGTGGTCAATGAACGTAAATTTTCCGTTACTGATTTTTGCTTTAATTTTGGTATCAATTAGAAATGTTGGAATAACCAGAGGGGTGTATTTCGGCTTCTCATCTGGTTTTTTGGATATTTCAGAGACTGGCTTTTCAACTATTTCAGGTGCGGGTGTTGATTTTACAGGTTTGCTTATATCCTCGTCACCGGATACAACTTCCTTGCCTTTCTGCAAAACAATCTCCGGGCTATCAATTATCAAATCGTTTATTATGATTTGTTTTTTTATCAGTGGAATAAAATCAATATCACAGATTATCCTGTTTATCTGAACAAACGTATCTCCCTGAAGGCCATCTCTCTCTTTAATGTGAATGTTTTTTATGTCTAGACCACTTGACCAGTTCATGTCTATATTATCAATCTGCACATCACGGTTCAGGCTAGCTTCCAGATTATATATGATCTTGTTCTTTACCATGTTTGAGGAAATGATGGTGGGGATTAATGACACTATGGTGGCGAGTATGCAGATTATGCTTCCGATAGATATACCAACTATTATCGGCCATTTTCTCCTGCGTGTTTTTACTATTCCGGCTTCTTTACTTTCCTCTTGCATATTACTTTTGATTTGAGGGTATCTGGAAAATCATGCCATAAGGTCAATAAAACTTTGTGCTTTTGTGGTGGTAAATAACAGAAGGAGCCTAACTTAAAGAAGTTTAACATGTGCATTTTTATACAATTTGTAGTTTATTTTAGTACTTAAATAATGTCAAGGTAATTCCGATTTCTGATCCTGCCTCAAAATTAGTTTGATTTGCATAATTTGTATTATGCCCCAAAGGATGTTTTTGGCTGAGTTTGTGAGGAAAATTCCGGCAAATACCCACTCCAATTACCACTTACGTCAGTATTTCTGCAATAGCCCCAGTTGAATAATTATTGACATGGTAAAAGGCATTTAATGTTTCAACATGATATAACTATTGTACAATAGCGGTTAAATAGACTTAATGGTTTCTTCGGCATCCGTTTTGCTAAACCTTAATGAAACTTCCAGTCTTACAGACAGGTATATTGCAAATTCTAGTTGTCCAGACAATAAATGTAGCTGAAAAATAAAATGGAACATGAAATAGCACCAGATTATTTGCCGATTACCCCAAGCAGTTTAAGAACGAATACAACGGTTGGTTGTGACATTTTTTTACTTGCAAAGACAACGGCTGAGGTTCGATTTGTATTATATTGCAAGGGAGATGCAGTCTTTGACAAAGCCAAAAAGGACATGCTTGTGGCACAGAAGATCAAAAGCCTTTTTATAAGAAAAGAGGAACAGCAGGCATACTTTGAGTACCTGGAGAATAATTTCCAGCATATCATATCCGATACAACCAT
>JBHHYW010000156.1:0-6488 GCA_046757745.1 Candidatus Scalindua sp. | reverse complement strand
CTATACCGGTGTTCTTAAGCCTTCTAAAATCCTTTACTCCCATTGGGGCAACATTGACGTTTAGCCGTCTTATGTTGCCGTTACCTTCCCTCGTGTCATATATCGTCTTTATAGCTTCTTCTAAATAATCCATATTGACTGCAGGGTTTTCTGCTGAGACAAGGAGTAGTCGTTTGTGTCCCTGTGAAATGAGGGCTCTGGTTTCTTCACGTATTTCATTTACTTTTAAAAGACGTTTTTTATTATTTGATATCCCTCGTCTGAAGCCACAATAGAGACAGTCGTTAACACATCTATTTGACAGATAGAGAGGTGCAAATAAAACCAGGCGGTTTCCGTAGATCGACTCCTTGATCTGCCTGGCTGCAGTGAAGATGCTGTTCAATACGACATCATCGTCACAATTGAGGAGGACAGCAGCATCTTCAGGACTAAGGCCATTTAATCTTAAAGACTTTTCAACTAATTTCCTAACTTGATAATTAGATGGTCTTTTTGTTCTTTCTAACAGATCGAGTATTTTATCTTCGTTGATAAAGTTTTTCATATTCCTAAATCCGTAGGAGCCCTACCAATGTTTTTAAGTAGTTGCAATGCATCTTCTATCTGGTTCTCGACAGAGACATCAACGGTTGCCCTATTTGGATAAATATCGTAAAGCCCAACGTAATCCTTGGGTGTAAGGTTCAGCATGATTGAATTTGCTCCGCCCATAAGGGCTTGTCGCCTTGCCTGTGAGTTCAGGGACTCAAGGGCTGTGGTCACAAGGATTTTTCCATAGGGATCTATGAGTCTTAAAACAGAAAGGGCCTTAAGTACGTATTCCGTATTGGGTGCATTATGGCCGGAAAGTGGGGTGTCAGGATGCGGAATAAATGGACCAAATGAATACATATCGCAACCCAACTCATTTGCAAAGATGAAGTCATCTATAACACTCTCCACTTTCTGTCCGGGAAGACCGATAAGGCTACCGGAAGCAATAATGTAACCGATATCCTTAAAGAGCTTAAGGCATCTGATTCTTTTTTTAAAAGATAAATGAGGGTGTAACTCTGAATACAAATTATGATCAGATGTTTCAAACCTGAACAGAACAGCCCTGGCGCCTGCATCAAATGCCTTTCGATAGAATGTATCTTCCCTTTCTCCTATACTCAGGAATATGAATACAGGAAAATTCTTCCTTATCTTTCTGATCAGTTTTAAAATATCTTCTGATTTGTAAGATGGGTCTTCGCCAGATTGCAGGACTATTCCCTTAAATCCAAAACGCTTTACCGCATCTGCAACTACATCGAGAATCTCATTGGTGCTAAGACTGAAACGTTTGAGAGAGGTGTTTGATGAGCTTATGCCGCAATATGCACATTGGCTCTTACAGATGTTTGAAAACTCCATAATTCCATGGACACAGCAGGCATTGCCTAAAAACTTCTGACGTATGAAATTGGCTGATTTATGTAACACATCAATTTCGTCCGGGTCTTCGCTTAAGAGTAATCTTAACGCCTCCTGATGTGATATTGACTTGCCATAAGTCGCTCTATCAATAATCTTCAGAAAACCCTTATCCAGATTGGGCTTATCATTATATAATCTGGAGAGCCTGACGTCGGTTTCCTTCAGCTTAAAGAACAATTCCTTCCAGGTATCTAAAATCTCCTCGGCATCCTTTTCATCTATTGTCTGCACTACAAATCCACCCTGTGCATAGACGTAATCACCCACCTGAAGATTGTAAAAGTCGTTGCGTGCCTTCCTCTCCTCACCAAAATAATCTACTGTGATTAGGTCACCAGCAATACTCTTAACATTTCCGGGAATAGCGTAGCACATTATTTTGCCCTAAACAGCATTTCACATCAATAGATTTAACTAATACATTCTTTATTTCTGTAACCATTTTCGGTTCTGTAATTGCTTATTTAAGCAATTATTACAAATATTTAGACGTATAAGTCCTCTCTCATTTTATTCCGCCAGTCACAGTCATTAATAACGTATATAGAGGTTAGCCAGCTAATTATCTGTTTTTGTATAACAACTATATCTGTATTATTGAACCAAGAAAAAAGTGTTTTTGGAACAATAACACCAAATTCATGTTTATTTGAAGACTTAAAAAAAGAAAAATCACCTTTGTTGATTAAAGCATGGAACTGTTCGATCAAGAGATACTCATCGTAATCATAGGGATAAATAGTGAGGTATGTATTGTTTTCTTTGGTTCGTATTGCTTCAACGAAGCCTAACTTTCTCAAGAAATTGAGTCCTACTAAGTTTTGTAGTTTCATGTATTGAAGGATTTATTATTAAAATGACCTCTAGTTCTGGATTATTCATTTGTTTTTCATATGATATATAATATTATTTTTATATTATTGCAATAAATTGTGAAATTTCTCCTTTAAGATGTGTTGTCAATCCACCTGGAGACTCCGTTACTTTTAAACCTCCATAGCTTTCATAGTTTATGCCGCAGATACTTCTATGAACTCACTAGCAGAAGATGGCTGGGGTACAGGTTTGCCGTTTGTCCGCAAGTCTTCTATATGAAACTCGATCGCCTCTTTAATAAGGTTAATGACTTCTTCTCGTGTCTCGCCAGCAGCAATACAACCCGGAAGGTCAGGCACATGTGCACCGTAACCTTTCTCACCTTTTTCAATTACAACCATATACCGCATAATCTTCCTCCTTCTATTTCAGGCCTGCTTGTTTAAGAATACTCGCCAGTGTTCCAGGCGGGATATCAGCACCTGGTTCTCCTTCACCATATTCTACGTCTATAGATTTAACAAATACATTCTTGCCTTCCGTGCGTTTCCCGTTTATTCGCGCGCCATCTGCGGCAGCGTCTTTACACATGAGTTCCATGAGAAATCTTTGATTCAAGTATACTTTTTTTAGTAATCTTTACATATAAAGAAATCATGTATATGTTGACAGCGCTGTAAAACATTATACAGGAAATGAAACATTAACCGTTGTGCCTTTTCCTAATTTACTTTGTACATCAATGTGTCCATCGTATCTTTTAATCAGATTCTTGACTATGGTCAGTCCTAACCCTGTACCATCTGATTCGATAGCTTCTGCATTTTTAGATCTGTAAAATTCGTCAAAGATCTCATTAACGTCATCTTTATGAATTCCGATTCCTGTATCAGAGATCTCTATTCTAATTTCATTATCAGCAATTATGTTGCTTATGTTAATTGTACCGCCTTCTTTGGTATACTTTATGGCATTACCAATCAGGTTTGTCATGATAATATCCAGATCATCAGGAATTATTTCCAGATAAGCAGGTTCTTCCGTGGTATTAACTGTAAGCTTGATATTCTTCTCCTTCACTTTCTCCTGCATTAGATGAAGCGTGGATTTTACAGCTTCATTTATATCTACCGATTTACTATCGCTCTCTCTCGGCTTTCCTATTTTACCTGTAACCAGATCAAGCAGATCCTTAACAAGTGTCAAAAGAAAACCGGTCCTTTTCTCAGACCTTATGATTAACTCTTTTGCCTTCTCTGAGACTTCTCCTGCATAGCCTTCTTCGATTGATTTTAAGAGACTTTGTATTGCGCTTAATGGTGCCCTGAGTTCGTGCGTAACCTTGTAAGTGAACTCACTCTTTTCCCTGTCCTTCTTTTCCAGTGCTTGATATGCGACAGTGATATTATCCTTGAGAACAACTATCTCTTTCTCTCTCTTTCTGATTTGATTGGCAATACTAGTAGCTAAGTATGCAGAGACGTATAAAGAGGTGATGCAGAAGAAAAGAATAGACAATAGATAAAGGCTGTTGTCATAAATTGGATTTGGAAATAGTTCTTTAATCTGAACATGAGGAATGATGTTGAGATATTCTATAATTGACAGGCTGACGATTAACAATACTGCTAAAGAAGTCTGGAGGTAACAGGCCTTTCTTGATAAAAGGATTGCGGCAATAATCACGTGAAATAAAAAGTAGAAGATTACTGGACTTTCAATGCCGCCCGTGAAATGTACAAGAAAGACAAGGGCTATCCAGTCTATGAAAATCTGCAAGTTAGCAAATCTGTGATGTGATTTTATATACTGGCTGTAAGATATACATCTTATGTAATGGTGATATGTCATGCAAGCGAAGTTAAATAACAAGATGCAGGTGGCAATAATTAATATTGGTGTAAGGGACAGACCAATGTTCAGGATAAAGTAGGCTATTAAAGAAGTGGTACATATTCCCGCTACAGTGATCCAGCGAAGGGTTATGAACCATAAAACCCTCTCTATGAGTTCCTCTTCTACTGAGGCTCTTTCGTGTACCGGAGTGTCTGGTGACATGATTAATTCTAAATGCGTAAATTTATATTAAATAGTCTTAGGAGCGGCAAAGCTCACCATCGGCAATGGAGCGTAGCGGAAATGTAGTCCGGTGCAGCGCCTTGTTATGTGCTTTGGTTATTCGTTACCAACTCACTATCATTTATCCGCAACACTTTAATTCCTGTAAATATCTTTTCGTATTTAGCTCCTTCAAATGTATGAATTGGAACAAGGTTCTTTGGTTTCAAAACTTCAACCATTTTTTTCAGTGCAGCATTATCTGCATGTCCACTTGTGTGAATTTGCTTTTCAGTCATTCCTTTATCAACGAGAAAATCAATGAAATCCTTAGTTGTTTTTTCATTTTTATATCCGTTCCACATAGAATATATTAAAGTTCCGTTTTCAAGATTTTTAATATGTTCTAAATCTTTCAACATACTTGGGCGTACAATCATTACTATTTCATCAAACTGTTCGCCAATTTGTTCTTTTGTGATTTTAAAATCCTTGAAACGATACAGTATTTCTTTGTTTCCTTGATTACTAATCATTCGGGAAAGTTTATACGGAAAAAATACTTTTATTTCATGGAAACTCTTTGACGGATATGGAATTGTCCCGAACTTTGACAATTCTTTCAGAACGTTAGCAATATAAAAATCAACTGCCAATGTTTTCCCGGTCATTTTACAAGCTCTGTAAATTGAAACGAGTCTATCAATATTTTGTCCTGATGTGTATATCAGAATTATCCCTTTGCTTGCTTTGAATGTATTTATAAATGCTGTTTCTATTTCGGCTTCGCTTGGAAAACTTTCACCAACTCGACCAATAGTTGTCCCTTCAAGCAATAAGTAATCAACGTTCTTTTCTGCATTGTAGCTAAACCAATCAAATGCTTTTGTTTTTCTGCCGTGTATTCTGAAATCACCACTATAAAAAAGTGACTTTCCATCAGCCTTGATTAAAAATGCGTAAGCATCAAATGCAGAGTGATCCATTAAGTAAGGTGTAATTTCAATATCACCAACAATAAATGAGTTTCCTGATTCGAAATTCTGAGAATTTGATATTTCCAATTCTTGGTTTGTAAAGGTGGTTGTTATTGCAATCAATTTTTGAGTGGCTTTGCCAAGATAGATTTTGCACGTTTCATTTACATATTTTATTAGTCCAAAATGGTCTTGATGGGCGTGAGATAATATCAAAGCCGTATTACCTGACTTTTCATACAGGCTCTTTATATCGGGTAGAACACCTTCTCTCATCAGTTCCTTCACTGACAAATTTTTAATTGTTCTTGAATCAAACGGTGTTTTGTCTGGATTTACTAAAGGCATTCCAAAATCAACAACTATCCGTGTTGATTCTGTCCAGATTTCTACACATGAACCTCCGATTTCTTTTGTTCCTCTGTGAATTTTAAAGTTCATATTTACAATACTTTTGCTTTCCAAAGGTTTTCGGTTACAACTTCCTTAATGTTACCTTTGGAGTAATTCTTTATCCCTGAATATACAGGATTTTTAGCAATCAGTTTTTTTAATCTGCCATTTTTTTGGTCGTTATCAAACCCAAAAATCAATAATGTAACTTTATCTTCAATATTTGTTGGTTCAGAGAGAGTTAAGTTAAAGATTCTGTTAAGAATTCTCATATATTCAGAATATTCTGAAAGTATTTCTGTTTTTCGTTTTGCTATTTGTGATTCATATCGTTTGATTTGACCAATTACTGATGGAGTTGTCTCTGACCAAACCTCCCTGTTTGTATAATGCTTTGCTTCAACAAATTGAAGAGTTTGGGTATCTTTTTTATACAGCAGAATATCAATCCTGTCCTGTTGTTTGCTTTCACTGAATGACTCAAAAGAAACTTCAATATCCAAGACAACGACATTACTATCTGATAAATATGAATGCTTATGATATAAGTCTGATACCCCAGAATCCTCTATGCCTGAATATTTAGAACAGTTTTCTTTAATTCGGCTATAATTGGTCTCGAAATTAGAAGCTAATTTATAACCAGCCAATTCAGATTCCGTAAGATAATCTTTTTCACTTGCGGAAATTACGGAAGCATATTTTAATGGGTTTTAAAGCCGTTCCTGTCAAAGCAAAAAAGTCGCCCACCTTTATGATAAAAGTCAACTTGGTTGTTTC
>JBHHYW010000155.1:0-6528 GCA_046757745.1 Candidatus Scalindua sp. | reverse complement strand
AGCCATTCAACGAAATGATAGTACCTGTTATAGTAGTCATAAACACTATGATTGTGGGAAATTATTACGGGAATGCCGGCAAGAAAAGCGCTTATTCTTCCGATTGTTCCGGCAGAATAGGCATGGGTGTGAATTATGTCAAATTTGCAGTTTTTAAGAAGTTTGTATAATTTGTAAATGCTTAATAGATTTCTGGATGTGGAGATGTGAAGTATCTTAACATCAATTCCTTCTTTTACTAATTTGTTTGCAAAAAAACCGCCTTCTCTCAGACACCAGACAGAAACGTTATACTTCTTTTTATCCAGGTTCAATACTATTGCGGTCAAAATCTTTTCAAGACCGCCGATAGTCAGTTCTTCGACAAGATGAATAACATTGATTTTCCTTTTACTATTTCTATCCAAACCTTAAATTAGAAGATAATTTAATATTATAATTGGCATGGGAGCATTTTCAATTTTTTGTAAATCAAGCATGGTGCCTGTGTATATGTGGATTCGACCTCTGGTCTTAATCCACTCTACAAGCAAGCAAATGTATGGTACGATGTAGGGTGGATTAAACGAAGTGAATCCACCTTTGTTAGATTGGGAATGCACACATTGGCATTGAGTAGTTGTAATATCTCTCCAATATTAAAGAACTCTAAGATTATAGAATATATTTAGTTAAATCCTCATCTTTTACAATCTCTTTCATCTTGTCCTTCACGTATTCAGCGTTAACTACTACATCTTTATCTTTTAAGTCAGGGGCGTCAAAAGAGGCGTCTTCCAACAATTTTTCCATAACCGTATGCAGTCTTCGTGCTCCGATACTTTGACTTCTTTTGTTTATCTGAACAGCCATATCGGTAATTTCATCAATTGCATCTTTTTTAAACTGGAGCTTTACTTCCTCAGTTTTCAGTAGTTCGGTATATTGTTTTATAAGTGCATTTTTAGGCTCTGTAAGAATCCTTATAAACTCTTCTTTGCCTAAGTCTTTCAGCTCAACCCTTATGGGGAATCTGCCTTGAAGTTCTGGTATTAAATCGGAAGGTTTTGAAACATGAAACGCACCGGCAGCTATGAAAAGGATCCTATCTGTTTTGACCATACCGTATCTGGTGACAACAGTAGAACCTTCTACAATTGGCAATATATCTCTTTGTACTCCTTCACGTGATATATCGGGTCCATGGCCGGATTCACGACTTGCGACCTTATCCAATTCATCTATAAATATTATTCCCGTATTCTCTGCACGATATAACGCGTCTTTAAGAACTTTATCCTTATCTATCAACTTCTCAGCTTCTTCCTGCTTGAGAATTTTCCTTGCCTCGCTTATTGGAGTTTTTTTTACCTGTGTTTTCGCCGGTATCATCTTCTCGATTACATTCTGGAAATCTACGCCTATATCCTCTATTCCAGCAATAATGCCCTGCATTACTACAGGCTTTTCCTGGGTTTTTATCTCCACCATGCGATCTTCAAGTTTGCCTTGTCTCAACTTACCCCTGAATTTCTCGCGAGTTGTTTCGTGCTTTTCAACTACCGCCGTCTCCCTCTCTGTGCCTTCTTCTTTACCTTCTTTTATCTCCTTTTTCTTTTCAGGTAACGGCAGGAGCAGGTCCAGCAATCTTTCCTCAGCATTCATCTCTGCTTTTTCACCAACTTTCTCCATCTGCTCCGTTCTAACCATATTGGCGGCTATTTCAACGATATCTCTTATCATCGACTCTACGTCACGTCCATGATAACCTACCTCAGTATATTTAGATGCCTCTACCTTCAAGAAAGGAGCTTTAACTAAATTTGCAATTCTACGTGCAATCTCAGTTTTTCCCACACCGGTAGGGCCTATCATTATAATATTTTTTGGCATAACCTCTTCACGCATTTCATCAGAAAGCTGTAGCCTCCTCCATCTGTTCCTGATTGCTATCGCAACCGCTCTCTTCGCATCCTTCTGACCGACTATATATTTATCCAGTTCTTCAACTATCTTCCTTGGTGTCAGCTCCTTCACTTAATCTCCTCCACACTAATATTTGCATTCGTATACACACATATTTCAGCCGTTATCTTTAACGCTTCTTCCACTATTTGTCTTGTGCTGAGTTCGGAATGTGCTACAAGGGCTCTTGCTGCAGCAGTAGCAAATTGTCCACCGGAACCTATACCGATTATTCCATCATCAGGTTCAATTATTTCACCATTACCAGAAATAAGGAGAGAGTAATCCTTATCGACAGCCGTTAACAGCGATTCCAGTTTCCTCAAGACCTTATCTGTACGCCAGTCCTTGGCAAGCTCATGTGCGCTCCTGAGCACATTACCCTGGAATTTTTCCAGTTTAGATTCAAATCTTTCCAGAAGGGCAAATGCATCGGCAGCCGATCCCGCAAACCCTACAATAACCTTTTCATGATATAATTTACGTATCTTGCACGCTTTTTTCTTAACTACAAAAGAGCTCATAGTAACCTGACCATCACCGCCTATGGCGACAACTCCTTTATGTCTTACCGATAATATAGTCGTGGATTTAAACATGTAAATCACCTAACCCGAACGAGTCGGAATTATAATATTGAGGAATTGGGGGATTAAGGAATTTCTGAATTCTTCAATCCCTAAATTCTTAAATTTTTAATACTAACAACACTCCTTATGCTTATCAAGTCTTTTAATCAATCATCACTGCTTAACTCAAAGAAAATTTAGATTAGTAATCATATCAATAAATATTAGCAAGGCAAGGAACTTTTACTTAAAAGGTTAAAAGGTTGGATATGACTAAGGGGTTGTATTATGTCCAAGGTGTTAATGTGTTTTTTTTAAAGGATTGTTTGGGGCCAGGTTATTTGTAGACATCAATAGCAAAGTCTGGACACATCATACCGCAAAATTTACATGCAGTACATTTGTCACCATTTATAAATTGTGCGGTATGATAGCCAAAATGATTCACCTCTACGGACATCTTTAAAAGCCTGTATGGGCATGCATCAATACAAAGTTCACAGCCTTTACATCTATCTTCATTAATTATGATTTTACCCATTTAATTTAATATATATTGAAGTTTCTTATTAGAATTTATCTTAGTATAATCTTAAAAAATCTTTACCGATGAATCAACTGTAAATATAAAAAAAGATAATTCTTCAAAATTATGCATTGCACGATATAATACCATTTTAAGACAATATTCTAAATCATTTGAAAGGAGGTGATTCTAATGGCGGTAGCAAGGGTAACCAGATTAACGGCTTCATCATCGACAAGCTGGCAGGATGCAGTTCAAGAGGCAATTGACAGGGCAAGCAAAACTCTAAGAGGTTTAACAGGGTTGGAAGTGGTAAGTCAAAAGGCAAAGATTGTTGACGGTAAGATTACAGAGTATCGAGTAACAATAGACGTGACTTTTGTTTTAGAGGATTAGAATACAAATCAAGAATGAAAGCACATTATATTACCTGTGACATAGAAAATAATATTGCAATCCTGCAAATCAATAATCCGCCTGTAAATGAACTCTCAACTAAAGTAATTAACGAGCTAAGTAGTACGCTTGACCTGTTGGTAGAGAAAAAGAATTAAAAGCAGAAAGTAGTATTTTTGATAAAATATATGAAACTGAAGATTGGAGAGAAAGGATTTCTGAGTTTCTTGAAAAGAGAAAGACATAAAGTAAAAATGGCTGAAATTGCTTCAATTAATATTGTACGGAAGCAAAATGCTCCCACCGAATCTTGTAACCAGGTTATGGTGCGAACAAACTTTGGGATTGAAGGTGATTATCGTTCTGGAAAATATCAAATTGGGCAAGTCACTCTAGTAGAAGCCGAAATTATGGACACAGTATCACGTGAACTCGGTTATGATATACCTGCAGGTGCAAGCAGGCGGCAGATCATGGTAGGTGGTATCACACTGAATGATTTGATTGGCCAAAATTTACGCATGGGGCCTGTTCTTGTTCGTGTAGAAGATAAATGTAACCCATGCAATAACATGGAAAAGAGGATTGGCCCTGGTGCAAAGGATGCAATGAATGACAGGGGCGGTATCCGCTGCAGGGTCATTGAAGGTGGGGAACTTCGCGTTGGTGACAAAATAACTGTAGAAGATTCGAGTTGTTCCTATTATGCAAAGCTGTCCAGCTTTTGCTTCAAAATCATCAGTTATCTCATAAGACTTTCTAACAAGGCAGAATACCACAGCATGGCATAGCCGCGATCAAAGTCTCTGAAAATAATGGTTTAAACTGTTTAATCGGTTTAAACCGCAACCGCTTACTAACCTTAGGTACTTCCAACTTTTCTTTACCCGATCTTAGCCTGAATTTCCCCAATCATTTGTTCTTTTGTAAAAGGTTTCTCAAGAAATACAAGCTTTGGATCCATTTCCTTCAGATTCTTATATGCCTTTTCTGAGAAGCTACTACATACAATAACCGGGATATCTGCATATTCTGGCATGCCTTTTATGTATAGGAAGAATGTATCTCCGGTTACCAGATCTAACAGTATATCGAGAATAATCAAATCCGGTTTCTTTTCCTCTAATTTTGCTAAAGCTTCATCTCCATCATACGCACGAATTATTTCATAATCTGTATCTTCCAGCATCATAGTATAAAGGTCATGAAACGCCTGTTCATCTTCGACTATCATTATAGTCTTGCCCATTTTCTAATTCTCCTTTCATTAATTTATGAATCCGCGACCAAAGATTCTTTTTCATTTATTATTGGTAATGTAAACCTAAAGGTAGATCCCTTATCTTTACCTTCACTTTCCACCCATATCTTTCCACCGTGAGCTTCTAAAATAGTCTTGCATATAGAAAGGCCGATACCAGTGCCAGGTGTCGCCACATTCTCCTGATAGAATCTATCAAATAGCTTATTGTGCTGTTTCTGAGGAATATTAATGCCGATACCAGAATCTTTTACTGAAAATTCTAATCCGGAATTTTTTTGTTGAAGTAAAACCAGTAGCTCACCTTTATCAGTATACTTAATGGCATTATCTATTAAGTTTGCGACTACTCGAGTAATTCCCTGTTTGTCTACAGTAACATTTGGTAGTTTTTCAGGCAATACACTCTTTATCTTTAAGCCTTTCTTTCTTGCCAGTAGAGTTGAACTCTTGATTACCTGGATAATTAAATCTCTCAACTGAAGAGACTCTTTATCATAATCTTCCCTGCCAAACTCCAGGGAGGTTAATTCCAGAATGCTTTCTATGGTGTTGTTAAGTCTTTTTAAATTATCTTTTATGATGCCGTCAAAAAGGTCCTCCTTGTTCTTATCTTTTTTACCATCTTTTATACCCTCGCTCCATAATTCCAGTGCCAGTCTTAATTGGGCAAGCGGAGATTTTAACTCATGCGAAACATCTCTTATTATATTATCTTTCACTTTATCCAGACCACGGAGTTCCTCATTGGCCGTCTCAAGATTATGAGTGGTTTCTTCAAGTTCCCTGGTTTTTTCTTCTATTGATTGTGCCATAGTATTGAAGGACTCTGCCAATTCTCCAAATTCATCACATGATCTTACATCAACCCTTCTTGTCAAATCACCTTCGGTAATTGCTTTTGTAGCTGCAACTGTGTGGGAAAGTGGAACTCTTATAAATTTCCTGATTAATAAGTATGTTAGAAAGATTACCGAAATAGTCGTAATTACTCCTATGATAAGTAAGATTAGTGAATTGGTCTTTATTACCGCATCAAGATGTGATGCTGGTGCAGCAATACTTATTGCTCCTCTTAATTCGCCTATTTCGTAACCTTCCTTTTCGTATCCGGTGATGTCTAACTCACCTTCGTATGCAGGTTTTCCATGGCATGGTAGACATTCTTCCTTTATATATAAAGGAAAAATGTACCGAATTGTTTTGTTGCCTTCTTTGTCAAAGTCTTCTCCCCATTTGGGTTCTTTCTCTCTTGTCGTTTTGAATTGAGTTAACATCCTTACCTCAAATTCATCAGGAGCATTTTCTGGATTTCTGCATTCCAAACTTGTTTGCTTCATCAGAAAGTTTGTAGACTCAGTAAACTTCTTGGAAATTGCAGCGCCGACCGTTGCAGGGTTTAAGTGCTTAAATGTCACATTTCCAGTTTCTGGATCTGTATTGATTATATTTTGTTTCTCGGCTATGTATTGACGAATAATTTCCAATTGTTGTGCAAGAATCTCTGCCTTCTTGTTTATTTCCGCCCTGATAGACTTCTCTTCCTTTTTGATTATCCACGTAAATACCGCACCCATTACCACAATCATTATCGGCGCGATAAAACATAACAGCTTCGTTGCCAGTTTTATTTTCGAAAACATGATCAAGAAATGAAGATTGTATTAATCCCGAAACCTATTCAAGTAATTTATCCTCTACTTCTTCAAGTAATTTTTCTTTGGTCAGATAGGTTTTCTCAATGTACACAAGATTCGGATCTATTTTCTTAAGGTTTTTGTATTGTTTTTTAGAGAAGGCGCTAATTATTATTACAGGGATATCTGCATACT
>JBHHYW010000154.1:0-6533 GCA_046757745.1 Candidatus Scalindua sp. | reverse complement strand
ATTGATTACATCCCGGAATTACAAGATGCAGAAAGATGCATTGAAGAATCATTAAAAAGCAAGACAAAGCCGGTAATAGTCACAAACAGGCCGGAAAGAGAAGGTGGCAGATTTAATGGCAGCGAACAGGATAGATTACGTCTGCTACAAAAAGCTATCGACATGGGGGTAGATTACGTTGATGTTGAATATGATTCGATTAAACAAATTATCAGACGAAGAAACAGCAAAGTAATCATTTCTTATCATAATTTCAAAGAGACACCTCAAGGCTTAAACAAAATATATAACGATATTTGTCAACATAAACCTGACATAGTAAAGATTGTAACATACGCAAGTGACATAACTGACAATATCAGGATATTTGAACTTTTAAATACTGCAAATGTACCCATCATATCTTTCTGCATGGGAGAATTGGGCCACATAAGCAGGATTCTTACAAGAAAATATGGGGGGTTACTGACATTCGCTTCTCTCGAAATGGGCAAAGAATCGGCGCCCGGACAACTAACCGTTGACGAACTTTCCAGAATATATCACTTTAAGAATATAAACAAAGAAACAAAGCTTTATGGCATTATTGGAAATCCGGTTTCTCACAGCATGAGTCCGGCCATCCATAACGCATCCTTTACGGAAAAAGAGCTTAATAACGTCTATGTTTCACTGAAAGTATCGAACATAGGCGCCTTCATTAAAGAATACAGAAAAATAGATTTTCAGGGTTTCAGCGTTACCATTCCACATAAAGAAAGTGTTTTACCGTTCATGGATGACATTGAACACACAGCTAAGAGAATTGGCGCCGTAAATACCATCGTAAGACAGGATGGAAAATTATCAGGTTATAATACCGACTGCATGGCCGCTGTAACCGCTCTGGAATGTGGCGTAGGGAAAAACGGAGACACATTAAATAATAAGAGAATATCTATAATAGGAGCGGGTGGCGCGGCGCGTGCAATCGCCTTCGGATTAAAAGAGAAAGGTTGCGATATAATCATCTATAATCGTACCCTTGAACGTGCAGAAAAGTTGTCTAATGACGTTAAATGCAGATTTGGGAGATTCGAGGAAATCAACAAACTGGGTTCCGATATCCTCATAAATACTACGCCTATCGGTATGTTTCCTGATATTGACAGAACACCTGTCCCACAAAACGTACTCAAGGAGGGTATGATAGTCTTTGACGCTGTTTACAATCCAATCGAAACCAGGCTTCTCCAGGATGCAAAGAAGAGAGGATGCCACACGGTTAATGGGCTTACTATGTTCATTAATCAGGCGGCAGAGCAATTCAGACTCTGGACAAACATAGATCCACCGGTAGAATTAATGAGTAAAGTAGTAAAAGAAATGTTATCAAGAGTAAAGAATCCACCTGCGAAGCAGGTGGCTTTGTGATAACCCCTATAAGGGGATAAAAATGCCTTCCTTCCAAAGGAAGCAAGGTTGAGTTGCCCCACTTTGTAAAGTTAAAATTTAAATTTCCGTTGCACTTCTACTTCTAACTGACGTTCTTTCTTTTCCTGATACTTAACATATTTGAGAATCATTTCGGCATCCAAACCTACTGTATCTACACAGTAACCTCTCGACCAGAAATGATTACCCCAATAGGGTTTTTGCTTCAAATGCTTAAATTTATTCAATACTCGAATAGCTGTTCTACCTTTAACTATGCCAACAAAATCTGATATGGAAACCTTGGGAGGTACCATAACAATCAAGTGAACATGATCAGCCTGAATACTTAGCTCTATGACTTCACAACCTTTTTGCTCGGAAAAAGCCCTTATACACCTGTTTACTTCATTTGCAACTCGACCTGTAAGAATTCTTAAGCGATACTTCGGCGTACAAAGAATATGATATTGACAATGCCATATCGCATGAGATAATTTACGAAATCGATTCATTTGTTACTCCTTTGTTGATGTTGTGGGGACAACTCAACTCAGATTGTAACAATGAGTCATTTTATCTGGCAAAGCCTTTGTACTCTGACCACGACCAAAGGTCGTGGGTTTCTACGATATTACTAAACGAAATGTAACTTATACTTCAGGTTTGAGTCGCCTCACTGCTGGTTCAGCCTGGCAGTCTGAACCTAAACATTTTGAGAAGCCACGCTGAGCGCGGCGAAGCAAAACCAAGAAGTTAGCGACTGAAAGGAGCTAAATTCTATGAACATAGTCTTAATTGGTTTCAGAGGAACTGGGAAAAGCACAGTTGGTAGACTCTTAGCGAATCGTTTAGAAAGGAATTTTATTGATTCAGACAAATCTGTCGAAGATTCTACCGGAAAAACAATTAAGCATATATTCGAAGGAGATGGCGAGGAGGGCTTTCGCAAGATAGAAGCGGATGTTATTGCAAAATTAAGCAGAATGGACAACAAGATAATAGCAGTAGGAGGAGGGGCTATCCTTAGAACAGATAATGTAAGAAATTTAAAGAATAACGGATTCCTCATCCTCTTAGAAGCTACTCCGGAAATCATCCATAACCGCATAACACAAGATGAAAAAACAACACGACAAAGGCCTTCATTAACAGACAATAAACCTCTGGACGAAATCAAACATTTGCTTGAACAGCGAGAACACCCTTATAAAAATGCAGCAGACTACACAATAAACACATCCTACGTTGCATGTGAAGATATTGTTAATGAAATAATTACAACAATAAAAAAACAGTCAAATTAAAGACAAAGACCACAGATTACGCAGACCTGCCAGAATGCTTGTCTGGCTGGTATCACTGATTTTATAATTCAAAAAGGTAATAAACGTTAGAGTGTATTCAGATAGTTCTACATCATCAAAAATTAGCATTTGGATAGCTGTTAAGAAGGGAAAAATAGTAAGCGTAGGCCGTGGAAAGGAAGACTGGATAATTACAATAAGGACACGCGGTCAGGTTTCAAGCTATGTTGTCTCAGAAAAATCCTTCAAGATAGTTGGCTAAGAATCCAAGGCTGTACAAATAAGAGCCCTACATTTTACAGAAGGCGGTTAAGGTTCTGCTACGATTTATTACAAAAGAAGCAATCCTATTCCACAAAATTACCAGGTAACTCTGATCTTTGATCAGAGTTACCCTAATCTTTATCTTTCTTTCTGTCCTCTAACGACTCAATAACTTCGTCAACTATTCCATAATCTTTGGCCTCTTGTGCAGACATGTAGAAATCTCTGTCAAAGTCTTTTTCTATTTTCTCCATTGGCTGATCACTGTGTTTTACCAGTATTTCATTCAGGCTCTTCTTCATAAACATTATCTCTTCTGCCTGTATACTTATATCAGTCGCCGTTCCCGTAGTGCCGCCCCATGGCTGATGCAACATTATCCTTGTATGTGGAAGACTGAACCTCTTACTCTTTGTTCCCGCGGCCATAAGCACCGCACCCATACTATAAGCAGAGCCGATACAAAAAGTAGCAACATCACAATGCACAAACTGCATTGTATCATATATAGCAAGGCCTGCCGTAATTGAACCACCTGGAGAATTTATATAAACATTGATGTCCTGATTCTTATTGTCATTCTGCAGAAATAACATCTGCGCAATTACAATGTTTGAGACATTGTCGTCTATCGGGCTTCCAATAAAGATGATCCTGTCTTTAAGTAACCTTGAAAAGATATCATAATGCCTTTCTCCATACCCTGTTTTTTCCACAACGTATGGCACATATACATTTCCATAGTTCCCGTTAGATATATAATCAAGCTCATTACGCGTACAACTGTTCGTATTAGCATCCTTAGTCACTTGCCACTCCTCCCTTACTAAAAAAACTTTCTAAAATTCTATAACTTATCGTATTAAAGTGTATATCTTTTTTTATCTTTTAAACAAATTTCAATACGCAATCTACAAATTACAAACAAAAACCAATTACCACAATCTCAATGACCAAAAACATTGAATTTTGACTGTCTTGTTAGATATCAAACATATAACAAGTTGAATAATTTTAGTCATTTGATATTGTAATTTGTTTGTAATCTGGGATTTGTTATTTGTGATTTTAACAACCCAATTGTGAGATGAGCGAACTAAGTTCTATTTAACCTCTTCAATCGTTGCTTCCTTCATCAAAAGAGTAAGCGTTTTGTGCTCCTTTAACTGATGTCTCAGATTTGACATACTATTTATCCTCTCAAGCTGTTTTTTCATGGCGGCAGGCTCAATACCATACATTCCTGCTAATCCGTTTATCCTTTGATTAACATCATTTTCTGTCACAAATATTTTTTCCTTTTCTGCTATACGATCAATAACCAGAGACATCTTAAAATCCTTAATAACAGATTCTTCTGAAGCATTTTTCAAATCATCTATATTCTTTTCCACCTCTTCCATTGGAGTACCTTTGTTTATAAGTTCCATCTGGTATCTGTGAAGTCTTTCGTTTGATTGATGGGCAATCATATCTTCAGGTAGATCAAAATCCGCCATCTCTATGAGTTTACTGTAGATTTGCTCATGCATTTCACCTTCAACCTGACTCTTCTTCTCTACCTCCAGTCTCTTTGACAGAAACTCCCTTAATTCGTCAAGTGTATCGTAACCAACCTGTTTTGCCAACTCATCATTTATATCAGGACTGGCAGGTCTTTTAATTTCTTTTATAGATATTTCCATCCTGGCAGACTTATTTCTGTGTTGTTCTACAGAATAGTTGTCTCCCAATTCGACATCCATAGTAAGCTTGTCTCCAGATTTCGCACCTACAAGATTAGCCTTCAGATCAGATACGTTAATATTAGCCACACTGGAACCCGAAACCACAACTTCCAACTCTTCGTCATTCCAGATTATCTCACCATTAATACTAACTTCACAATCACATATAATATAATCTCCGTCTTCAACTTTACCTTTTTTCACAACGGTAAGTTGGGTTCTCTGCCTGCTTACAGCTTTCAATGCATTCTCTATATCTTCATCAGTAATCGAAACAGGCTTCTTTTTCAGTTGCATTCCCTTGTAGTCTCCCAACTCAAATGTTGGTAAAACCTCCAATGTAATCTCAAATTTTAACGGCTTGCCCAACTCAAGATCAATAGCTCCAACATCCGGGTCACCGATAGGTAATAATTTGTTCCCTTCCAGCGCTTGCCGGTATGACTCGCTGACAACTGCCCGCTTGACCTCTTCTATAATTTTATCACTATACTTCTTCTCAAGAAGCTTTTTGGGAGCTTTACCTTTTCTGAAACCAGGTAGATTGGCCATCCTGGATACTTCGGTTAGTTGCTTTTGCCACTCATCTTCTATTCTTACCTTTGGTATCTCAATCTTAAGTAATTTTTTACATGGCCCTACTTCTTCTATCTCTATATTCATTGTTTTGTTCAAACCGTTTCTGTAGTTTCCTTTTAGTCTTCAAGCTATACAACATGTCTGATTTGACGAAAAGGACAGTAAAATGGAGCGGGTGATGGGATTCGAACCCACGACATTCACGTTGGCAACGTGACGCTCTACCACTGAGCTACACCCGCTTAAAGCTAATTATAATTAACCAATAAGGATTTACAATATATTTTTATCTGGTGCGAGAGGGGGGAGTCGAACCCCCATACCTTGCGATACTAGATCCTAAGTCTAGCGCGTCTGCCAATTCCGCCACCCTCGCTCACAACAGTTTTTTAAAGATTCAGAAATCCCTGAATTATTTGCCCACCTGCCAATTTGTCCGTTAACAGACTGATGCGACCATTTCTTGCCACGACTAAACCACAATATTCACTTAGATAGCTTTTACCAATTTTCAAGTTTTGTTTCAAGTACTATATTTTACAGTCATTTAATAATCACAGATAATTCTAAAATCACTTGCGCTGCAAAAGCCTATATGATAGGATTTTCACGAACTTCTAAAACTATTCCAGAAGCAAACTTTATAACTTAGAGTGTAATAAACGATCTACAAGACAACTTACAAATTATTCACAAAGCTTACCACGGCAACGGATAAGTTTCTAATATGTACTCAGAAAGTGTCATCCATTATAGTTATTATTGATAGAAAGGATAAATAATGAAAGGTGTTGTTCTTGCCGGTGGTCTTGGTACTCGATTATTGCCTTTAACGAG
Source organism: Candidatus Scalindua sp. (assembly GCA_046757745.1). Classification (GTDB taxonomy): domain Bacteria; phylum Planctomycetota; class Brocadiia; order Brocadiales; family Scalinduaceae; genus Scalindua. The sequence goes on along the minus strand of JBHHYW010000154.1, from coordinate 406 downwards.
AATTACCAACAAGCATCTATTACCTATTTTCGACAAACCAATGATCTACTATCCATTACAAACCTTAATAAATGCCGGAATTGATGATATTATGATTGTTACCGGAGGTAATAATGCAGGTGATTTCCTCAGGCTTTTAGGCAACGGGAAGCAATTTGGCTTGAAGGACATAAGCTACACATACCAGGAAGGAGAAGGTGGAATCGCAGAAGCCCTGGATCTGACCAGGAACTTCACAGACGGAGAAAAGGTTTTGATTGTCTTAGGAGACAATATTATTGAAAAGAATATAATCAAAGAAAAGGAAGAATTTGAGAAACAAAAGGAAGGCGCCAAGATATTAATAAAGAAAGTCCCGCAGCCATCAAGTTTTGGTGTTCCAGAACTTGAAGGGAATAAAGTGCTT
>JBHHYW010000153.1:0-6551 GCA_046757745.1 Candidatus Scalindua sp. | reverse complement strand
TATTATCTAACTGTCTTTTCATTGTGATTCACTTTGTATTCTACGTCTTATGTATCAAGTCAAGACACTATACTCCTTTTTTGTTATTTCATTCTCGATTATTCCTGTTTCTGTGATTGTACCATCCAATTGTATAAAAGATTAGAACGGAAGGTATTAATAGAAATAAGGTACCTGCAATGGTAGGCATCATCCGTATTTGTTCTGATATAGACAACCTCATTTGATTTGATTTTTTCATATGTTTTTTGTGATTCAAATATGTATAAAAACCATAATGTTCATCTGTAAGCTTTTCCACTATTTCTTGTGCATCTCCTGCCTTGCCTTCTTTCATGTGGAGTAAAACACCCTCTTCCTTTTCTTCCAACATTAATGACTTACTTGATGTTTTTAATAAATTCTTTCTCCTCTATTTCGGCATCTCTTAAAGCTCCTTTTAAGGTATAACGGTCAACCTCGTCATGATAAGGGAATACAATTATTCTTCCATCAGGATGCTTCATTTTGATGTGGCTGCCCTTTCTGTGGATTTCTATAAAACCGAGCCTTGTTAATGTTGAGAATACTTGCCGTCCAGAGAGTAGAGGAAGTTTCATAATACCAATTCACAAATTTCGTGATTCTCATCTTCTCCAAAGTCTTCTATTTCCGACTCTAAAAATAACTCAATAGCTTCTCGAATATTTTTTAAGGCTTCCTCTTTAGTTTTTCCCTGGGACCAGCAACTCTTTAAAGAAGGGCAATGAACCGCATAATATCCATCTGTACCTTTTTCTAAAATTACTTTTAATTTCATTTTATTTCCTCTGAGTAATAAGATATTTGCCAGATTGTTTTCAATTGTATCAAAAGTATTTACTTTTGGCTAACAGTTAAATACACGGTTTCATAGTCATGATTTATATTAGTTTATAGCTATTTCTCAAGTGGGTCCTACCTGGCCACGAGATTTACGAGTTTCTTTGGAACGACTATTGTCTTTATTATATTCTTGCCATCCAGATTTTCTATTATCTTTGGGTCTTTCATTACACGCGACTTCAAGTCATCTTCATTTATCTCTGACGGTACAACCAGTTTGCTTCTGACTTTGCCGTTTATCTGGATCACCATCTCTATCTGATCTGCGGCAATAGAGCCTTCATCATATACCGGCCATGGTACTGAGAATATGCCCGGTTTATGTCCCAGTATTTCCCATAGTTCTTCACAGATGTGGGGGACGAATGGCGCCAGAACCTTTACAATAGATTCAAGAGAAAGTCTAAGTACATTAAAGTCATTAATGCCTGCCTCGTCATTAATATTTTTGTCTCTTAAGCCTGTACTGAAATCCACGACCATATTGAGCAGTTCCATCACTGCGGCTATTGCTGTGTTAAAGCTCCATGATTTCTCAATATCCCCGGTAACCTTCTTTATAGCTATGTTTATGTGCCTGTAGAGTTCTTTTGTCTCTTCTGAGAATAAGTCGCGTTTGATTTCTGTATCAGGGACATTTTTGAAATGTTCTTCAAATTCTGTAATATTATTCCATAGCCTGTTCAGGAAACGATACGAACCGATGACGCCACGATCGTTCCATTCAGCATCCCTCTGTGGCGGGGCGATAAACAGCGTGTAGAGCCGCTGTGTATCAGCGCCGTATTTTTCCGTAATCAGGTCAGGATTGACAACGTTTCCCTTTGATTTGGACATCTTGGCTCCGTTTTTGATGATCATGCCTTGAGTGAAAAGGTTTCTGAACGGTTCATTGAAGTTTGTGAGTTTGAGATCAAAGAAAACCTTTGTTATGAATCGTGAATAGAGGAGATGTAATATTGCATGTTCGATACCGCCTATATATTGGTCAACAGGCAGCCATTTGTTTACATCTTCGGAATCAAATGCCTGAGTATCATCTTTGGAAGAAAGATATCTCAGGTAATACCAACTGGAATCAACGAAGGTATCCATTGTATCAGTTTCCCGTCTTGCGCTACCGCCACATTTCGGGCATGTCGTGTTAACGAATTCCTCCACGTCGTCAAGCGGACTGCGGCCATGCGGTTTAAATTCAACATGATCCGGCAGAAGTACTGGAAGGTCACCTTCAGGTACAGGTACAGCGCCGCAGCTTTTGCAGTATATGATTGGTATTGGCGCTCCCCAGTATCTCTGTCTTGAGATTAACCAGTCTCTCAATCGGTAGTTAATATTTCGTTCGCCAATGCCTTTTTCTTCAAAGAAGCTTATAATTTTAGGGATAGCTTCCCTGTTTGGCATTCCGTCAAACTGCCCTGAATTAACCTGTACCCCATCTTCAACGTAGGCATTGTCCAATGCTTCAGGGTTAAGGCTGGTATCATTATCTGAAGGCTGGATGACTATTCTTATGGGCAGCTTGTATTTAACTGCAAATTCAAAATCCCTCTGGTCATGAGCGGGTACGGCCATTACGGCGCCTGTTCCGTATTCCATTAGTGCATAATTAGAAACCCATAAAGGCACTTTTTTGTCGTTAACAGGATTAATGACATACCTGCCGGTAAATATTCCTTCCTTTACAGTCCCTTCAGATGTCCTTTCAATAGTGCTCTGGCCTCTGACCCTGTCTACAAACTCAGATACAGGTTTTTCATATTCAGTGCCCTTTATCAATTCGTTTATTATGGGGTGTTCAGGAGCTAATGACATGAACGTAACACCGAAAATAGTGTCCGGCCTTGTGGTGAAGCATGGGATTATCTCGTCAGTTCCTTCTAATTTGAAATCTATCTTTGCCCCTTCACTTCGGCCAATCCAGTTAGCCTGCATTGTCTTAACTTTCTCCGGCCAACCATCGAGAGTTTCAAGATCATCCAGCAGCCTCTGCGCAAAATCACTAATCCTGAAAAACCACTGTTCAAGATCTTTCTGCTCTACCCTGGTATCACATCTTTCGCAAAGGTCATCAATAACCTGTTCGTTTGCAAGTACAGTTGCACAGGAAGGGCACCAGTTTACTGCGGCTTTCTTCTTGTATGCCAGATTACGTTCAAATAGTTTAAGGAATATCCATTGCGTCCATTTATAGTAATCCGGTTCGCAGGATGTAACTTCCCTCTCCCAATCGTAACCTACTCCCCATCTTTCGAGCTGTACTTTCATTTTGCTTATGTTGTTCCTTGTGTGAACGGAGGGGTGGATACTATTGGCAATTGCCGCATTTTCTGCCGGAAGGCCAAAGGCATCCCATCCTATTGGCGAGAGGACCTTGAAACCTTTCATGATTTTGTAGCGTGAGACAACGTCTCCGATTATATAGTTGCGTCCGTGCCCAACGTGGAGTGTACCGGATGGATATGGAAACATTACAAGGCAGTAAAATTTATCTTTGTCACACTCATTATCAACCCTGAACAGGCCGTTACTTTCCCAGAAATCCTGCCATTTCTTCTCTATTTTACTGAAGTTATATTCTTTATTCCTCATAATTAAATGTATAGGAAACTCAAAGTCAGCGTACAATCTGCCTGACTTTGTAATTCAGGCGGGTAAACCCTGCCTGCAAACACTTGAAAAGTTAAAAGTGCCTAAAGTTTGAAGTGAGCTAAATTTATGGAAAACCATTTTTTTAACTCTAGATATTTTCCTTGTCTACCGGCAGGCAGGAGTTTACTTATGGCGCTTCAAACTTTGATTGCTTACCAGACATTAATTAACTGAAAGATGAATTATACCAGTCGACATTCGATCCTACTACAATAATTTTACAATAGACTCATTTCCTGTAATTCCATTCATCACATGCATATTTTCTGTCTCTTAATTTTAGCGCTGATCTCATTTCTCCCTCTGTCAGTTGCGAGGGAGTAAGTGTGATACCAAGGACATTCTTGAAACTACCTGCCAGATTATCAAATAACAGGTGAATTGTTTTCTCATGTGAATCGTTATATTGTTCTTTGCATCTCTTATGAACATCTAAATATCCCTGACAAAGAACTGCTCCCTGAGTCTTTCTTGCCGCATAACCTGCCACCTTGCTGCCGTTTATCATGATGTCATATTTTGCAGGTGTTTCAGAGCAAAATGACTGCTTTGTGAGGATATCATTCAAAGGTTTTCTTTTCCGTTCTGAGCGGTGTGATGCTTCTTCAGGAAGATAGAATGTACAAGTAAAACCAAGTATTTCTAAACCCCTTAGTAATGATTCACCAATAAGTTTATAAAAAGATGTAATATTTTCCTGCCTGTTGGATTGCATCCATCTTTTAACTATTGAGAATGTGATATCATTGCCGTGATAAACTATGCCACCGCCAGTGGGTCTACGTACAACCGGAATTGTTTTGTTATCTGGAGCCTTAAAGACGTTTTCTATCTTTTGAAAATAACCAATAGAGCAGGAAGTCTCTTTCCATGTGTAAAAACGGATTGTTGCCGGACTGTCTTCGGAATTGTTGCATTTCCTGGTAAGCGCCTCATCAATTGCCATATTCATGTATGGATCGACGTCAGGGGTAAAAAGCAATCGCCAGTTATCTTTTTTTGTTTCCATGATAAGGGAAATTAATACACTATAGCATGGCAAACCCTCAGCCAGGTTTGAAGTGTCTTAAGTGAACTAAAGTTAGGAACCGAACGCTGTTTGAACCGTTTAAACGTTTAAACGGTTATTTTCTTCCATCTCAGATCTGGTTTTCTGGCGGCTTGTACTTCATCGAGCCTTGAAACTGGGGTGTTATGAGGCGCTCCTTTTAGTATCTCCGGATTGGTTCTGGCTTCTTCCAGGATTTTAATAAAAGCCTCAGCAAACTCGTCAAGTGTTTCTCTTGTTTCTGAATCCGTTGGCTCAATCATGAGCGCGTCCGCAACAATCAATGGGAAATAGATAGTCGGTGAGTGAAATCCGTAGTCCAAAAGCCTCTTTGCTATATCCAGAGTTGAGATGCCGTTTGTTTTGAGCTTTTTTGTTGACGCCACAAATTCATGCATACATCTTTTACCGTATGGTATTTCAACATAATCTAAAAGTTTTTTACTGAGATAATTAGCGTTTACAAGGGCGCTTTCTGCAATCTTTCTGAGTCCTTCACTCCCAACTGAAAGTAAGTAAGCATATGCTCTTATCAGTACTCCGGTACTGCCAAAGAATGGTTTTACACGGCCTATGGAATCAGGGAGGTCGTATTGCCAGTTATATGAATCATCTTTTTTTGTGATCCTGGGTATGGGCAGGAATGGAACAAGCTTCTTTACTACACCCAATGGGCCTGCGCCAGGACCGCCGCCGCCATGCGGGGTAGAAAAGGTCTTGTGAAGATTCAGATGCATCATATCTATACCCATATCTCCCGGCCTTGCAATCCCCAGCATTGCGTTCATATTTGCACCATCAAGGTATAACAGGGCATCAACATCATGTACAATCTCGGCTATCTTCAATATATCCTTTTCAAACAATCCGAGGGTGTTCGGGTTGGTAAGCATTAAGGCGGCAACATCGTTGTCCATGTTTCTCTTCAACGTTTCTAAGTCCACGAGACCATTACTATTTGATGTTATCTCTACAATGTCAAATCCACACATTGAAGCCGATGCAGGATTTGTACCGTGTGCGGAGTCAGGTATAATTATTTTATTCCTTCTCCTGCCATTTTTAACGTGATAACCGTGAGATATCAGCATTCCGACAAATTCACCGTGTGCGCCGGCAGCTGTTTGCAGAGTAAAAGCTTCCATGCCGCAGATTTCAGTGAGAGCTTCCTTTAATTCGTACAGGATTTGGAGAATGCCCTGACATTGTTCCTGGTTTTGATATGGATGAAGATTTACGAAGCCTTCATAACTGCTGACATCCTCATTAACCTTCGGGTTATATTTCATTGTACATGAGCCGAGAGGATAGAAATTTGTATCGATACTGAAGTTTAATTGGCTTAACCTCGTGAAATGTCTTACAACGTCAATCTCAGCTACTTCAGGTAGTTTGGCCGGGTTCGTTCTCAGAAAATGTTCAGGTAGGTTGTCATTCGTCTCTACAGGCACGTCACATTCAGGTAATGAATATGCCGTGCGACCGGGTGATGATTTTTCAAATATCAGTTTTTCAAGCATGATTACACATTTCCTTGCCAGTTAATATCGGTAGGGGCGAATGATTATTCGCCCCTACAATGATTTACCAAAGATTTCATCTTCAAGTTCTTCACGGCCTTTTCGATCTGGATTTTTCCTGTCCAATAACCATTTTAATGGATTGTACATTATATACTCTCTTATCTTGTTTAGTTCTTTTTCGTTGCGAATGATATGTTCATAATAGTTACGTTGCCAGACATTGTAGACATTCATATCATTAATTATTATAATCCCATGAATATGGTTAGGCATAACAATGAATTCATCTAATGCTACATGCGGGAAATGCTCTGGTGTTTCTAGCCAACATTTATTTGCAAATCTACCAGCATTGTTCAATATCATTCTCTCTTCTGTAATATGCCCAAACAAAAAATGGTGATTATTCGTACACACCGTCACAAAATACATACCCTGCTGTGAATAATCATATCCTTTTAACC
>JBHHYW010000152.1:0-6646 GCA_046757745.1 Candidatus Scalindua sp. | reverse complement strand
GCAGCATTTCTTCATCGGCAGAAACATAACTTGAATCAGGCCTGGTAGATTCGCCGCCAATATCAATTATGTCAGCACCATCTTCGATCATTCTTCGGGCATGGCTTAACGCACTGTCCAGATCATGGTTTTTTCCGCCATCATAAAAAGAATCAGGCGTCACATTCAACACACCAGCTACAATTACTCTTTTATCAAGCTTCAGACAGCCTTTGTCGTGTCTTATTACCAAGAAACCTTACCACTCTTCTTCTAAATTATTAACTATTAGCCTCGCCAGGTTAGCAATTCCCTCTTCAGTACCAGACTGCAAATTTTCACCACGTGATACAATATACTCTGCAGCCCCACTAAATCCACCCTTGCTTATCACCCTATCTGTTCTCCTGTCCAAAAGCGTTATATCTGCATATATTCTCACCTGACCTTCTACAATATTATCTTTTCTCTGCGTAAGCGCGGCTTCTTTAACTTCTCTTATATTACCAAACAATATTGTATCCGCACTCTCTTTCTGAATAATTCTCAGGCTCGTCCTTGACATAATCTCGTCCTTCACTGCCTTCGTTAGTTCAAATTCTAAGCCTCTCCTGAACGTACCATTTTGAAAAATAGGTATATAAATACTGTTTATTTTACGGCTAATCAGCGATTTTTGTGAATACCCGCATCCTGATACCAATACAAACGCAAACGTAACGCAGATTAGTCGTCTCAATAAACATCTGTTAACAGAAAATATCTTGCTGGTTTTTTGTTTTAGATTTGTTCTTTTCATAGTTTTATCCCGTTACCTTATTGCCCCTACCTTTTTAAGCATCTCAATCTTCTCTGCAGCCCTGTCTGACCACTCAGTGTTTGGATAATCTTTTATCACCGACTCAAAATATATGAGACCGGCGTCTGGCTTTTTTCTACGCAAATAGAATTCTCCTACCTTATAATCCCTCTCTGCCATTGCAATATCTATTTCCCCGATTATTTCCTTTGTGGTTTCAACCAAGGCTCCCTGTGGATTATTGGCAAGGTATATCTCAAAGCCCTCGCGAGATCCGGAAAGCAGGTCATAATTTCTCTCCTGAATACGAATTTCACTCAATTTGCAATACGGAATTCTGAACTGAGCGTACGGAACCCACTCACTATTTGGATAATTTTCCATAACGCTAAGATAGCTGGCTTCCGCCTCTTCAAATTGACGTAATTGATAATAGCACTCTGCAATTTTTACTTGTGAGTCAGCAGCGGTAAATCCAAGTGGATTCCGTTCTATTATCCGTTCAAATACCTTGATAGCTCCGTTTTCGTCGCGTTCCATTTGGGCAACGCCAACCTGGAACTCCTTCTTCAATATCTCATGTAACCTGCGGGAGCCGGGATCCTGTTCTATAATATGCTCATACGCTTTGAAGGCACTCTTATAATCACCGAACAGATAATATGCCTTGCCAATGTTCAATTGAGATTCATCTGCAAGTTCTGATCCGGGATTATTCTTGATAATATCCTTAAAAATACCGACAGCACTTATATACTCTCTGTTAACCAATAGTGTGACAGCATACCTGAATCGTTGGTCCATGGTTTCTCTTGGTAGTTGTTCAGGATCAATCCAATTTGTCTCGCTGCTCCATACCCATTTTGCATATGACACCTTTGCGCCAATAAAAACGAAAACAGCAAGAATAAAGAATACCAGTATTTGTCTTTTCATATATATCTCCACATCTTAAGTTTTTTATTTAATATAAACGATAGATAATAAATTAACAATTTTCTGATCTCGACTTGAAGTGACGACTGTATAGATAAACGGCCTGTATCTTGAACCTTCTTTCCAACCAAATAGTTAATGGTAGCTATAGAACCACCAGATATCTTTACTTTTTCTCTAATTCCCCAGCTACAATCAGCACAAAGCACACCCCCTTCTGATGCGCTGAAGAAAGAAAGTCGTTTTGCATCCACCTTCGCCTTACAGCTGGCACAACAACTCATTTCAGGAAGGTATCCAAGTAAAGCAAGCAATTGCACCTCGAATGCTATGGTATTTACATTAGGGTCACCTTTATTAGCTATCTCGCAGAGCGTATTCTTTAGCAAATCAAATAGAGGCGCATTTTTATCATTTTCTTCAACAAACTCTCTCACTAATTCAAGAATATAAAGAGCTGAATAGTATTTTCTCGAATTATTCCTCAGTAAATGGAAATTATCACGCAACGCCCATTCGGTTAAAATATTCAAAGTAGAACTCGCTCTTTGAATAAATACTATGTGGTTATACGTCAATAAATCTATACCCCCGCTTATGCCCTTTACAGAACGTTTTAATCCCCTGGCCAATGCATGAATCTTGCCAAAATCACGTGTATAGAATGTTATTATCTGACTGGAATCTTTATAATCTGTCCTTCTTAAAGTAATAGCAGGTGTTTTACAAAAATCCATCTTCTACGCTTGCCACATTATAACCCAGGGTCTTAAGTATTTTTGATTCCTCTTCATGCATAACCCTGGCATTTCCTTCGTTGCCGTCATCATATCCCAATAAGTGCAATATGCCATGTATTAAATATAAGACAATTTCACCTTCAATGCTTATGTTTCTTTTACCTGCTGTATCTACTGCCGTCTCTACTGAAACAATAATTTCTCCACTTAATAAATTTTTGTTATTGCTTAATGGAAAAGATATCACATCTGTAACTTCATCAGTGCTAAAATACTGTTTATTAAGCTCTTTAATCTTGCTATTGTCAACAAGGGCAATACTCAACCTGGCGCCCCTTCTCTCTCTGCTCAACACCTCTTTAACCACACGCTTAATCTTACTACTCTTAATCTCATAATGCTTTTGTAAGTTAGCTATCTCTACCATCACTTTTTAATTATCATATGCATCGACAATATCCCTGACAAGCCGATGCCGTACAATGTCCCTGCGTGTAAGGTATACAAAATCGACCCCGGACACACCCTTTAACCTCTCCTGAACGTCTATGAGTCCTGATTTCTCTCCAGTTGGCAAATCAACCTGGGTTATATCACCCGTAACCACAACTTTAGTCCTAATCCCGAAACGTGTCAGGAAGGTCTTCATTTGTTTTACAGTACAGTTCTGTGCCTCATCCAGTATTATAAAAGAATCATTAAGTGTTCTGCCCCTCATAAAAGCCAGTGGCAGTATTTCTATTAAATCGTTCTCAATATATTTCTTTACCTGCCCAATCTCAATCATGTCAGCCAGGGCATCATACAACGGCCGCAAGTATGGATTTACCTTTGCCTGTATGTCACCCGGCAGGAAGCCCAATCTCTCTCCCGCCTCTACAGCAGGGCGGGCAAGAACAATCTTTTTTAGATAACCGCTTTTCATTGTGGAAAGAGCCAGGGAAACAGCTAAATATGTTTTTCCTGTCCCGGCAGGGCCGATACAAAAGACAAGATCATTATCACTTATGGCATTAACATATTTGGACTGCCCATCAGTCCTGGGTGTTACCGGTTCCCCTTTTATAAATACCTCAATTGACCGTTCTGGCATTGAACAATCTATCCCCCTATCTATATCCGCAATAACAATATCAATGTCGTCTTCATCCAGCTTGCCAGTCCTTCTTACTATTTCTAACAGGCTGTTAACAACATCAGTCAGCTTTTTAACTCTATCCATCTCACCTTCATATTTTAACACCCCATTTCTTGCAACAATCTTAACCCCAAAGGCATCTCTCATAATCCTGAGATTCTTATCATGATTGCCAAACAAAATAGAGGCTTCCTGGTCGCTTTTCAGTTGGATTTTATTCTCAACGATCGTATTGTTACCTGATACTTTACTCATATTATAACGTGGATCAGTATTCAATGATTACTAAAAAATAATATGCTACCGGTATGCTTATAAGTAATGAATCTAATATATCAAGTAAGCCTCCGAAAGCCGGAATAGCGCTGCTTGAATCCTTTACATCCATATCTCTTTTTATAATAGATTCTATTAAATCTCCACATATACCTGAAGCCCCGACCAATAGCCCAAAAGGTGCTATCATGTAAAAAGGCAAAATCTTCATCCCCGGCAGGGTATTCAATCCAATGGCTATCATCAGGCTGCTGAACAAACCGAACACTGCGCCTTCAATAGTCTTGTTTGGGCTAAAGGATGAAAATTTGTGCCTGCCGAATTTCCTGCCAAAAAGATATCCTCCTATGTCTCCGCCTTTGGTAATCAGTAACACAATAAGTATAACACTTAATCCATTAGACATATGCCGGATCGGCATTATAAATGAGAGAAAAAAACATATATAGATTATCCCGAAAACTGTGACAGAGACATTCTTAATCGTATCATCAATGCCTCGCTTAAGAGCCTGAGCACAAAATAACCAGAAAATTATAGGGAAGAATATGCACGTATATATTGGTTTCAACCCTTCCTGACAGATCGACAACCAGAGCCCCAGAAAAACAATCACTCCTCCAATAATACCCGACACTTTGAAAGGTGCAAAGCCTTTCTTTTCTACTATATCGTAAAATTCAAATAAACATAACCCACCGGCAAAAAGGCCCACAAGACCAAGACCCTTATCGGAATCAAAAGCATAATCAAAAAAAACTATACCGCAAAACCCAAGCAGCATGGCAGCGCCAAGTATGATTCTTGTCTTGAGCACACTCATTCTATCAGCCCGCCGTACCTTCTTTCCCTTTTAGCATAATCACTCAAGGCATCTTCCAGTTGCTTCTTTCTAAATTCAGGCCAATAGACAGACGTAAACCACAACTCGGCATAAGATACTTCCCATAGCAGAAAATTACTCACGCGCATTTCACCGCCTGTCCTGATAAGCAAATCCGGATCAGTCATGTCAGACGTATACATGTAGCTCTTAAAAACATCATCATCAATATCTTTGAGTTTAACTACACCTTTTTTCACATCCCTTGCCAGTCCACTCGCGGCATCTACTATTTCAGTCCTTCCGCCGTAGTTAAGAGCAAGGCACAATATCATCCCTGTATTATCCTTGCTTTCCTCCATGCTGATAAGCAGTTCCTTTTGAACATCTTCCGGCAGGGCTTCTGTCCGTCCAATAGTTTTGAGTATGATGTTATTATCTCTTATTGTAGGTCTCTCTGCGATTAAAAACTTTTTCAACATTCTCATTAAAAAATTAACCTCTGTCTTCGAGCGTTTCCAGTTCTCATTTGAGAATGCATACAGTGTTAATTGCCCTATGTGTTTTTTAGCACATTCAGTTGTTATTTCCCGAACAGAATTAACGCCTTCTTCGTGCCCCTTGACTCTGAGGAACCCCCTTCGCCTTGCCCAACGCCCGTTTCCATCCATTATAATTGCTATATGATTAGGTAGTTTCTTTTTCTTAGACATTATTCAGAGCCTGAAAATCTGTGAACGTTCTGGACCAACAGAGATCATCTTTACTTTCAGCCCGATAATTTCCTCAATTTTCCTGATATAATCTATTGCCTCCCGGGGTATATCTTTTTTATCCCTGACATTAGAAGTATCCTCCATCCAGCCGGAAACATCTACATAAACCGGTTCACAGTTTTCCAATATATCTAAATCTGCGGGGAAATTGTGATAGACTTTATTGCCACTTTTATATCCTGTACAGATTCTTATAGTCTCCCGGTCATCAAGCACATCCAGCTTAGTCATTATAAGCGAGTCTACGCCGCTGATCCTCACAGAATGTTGTATCGCCACAGTATCAAGCCAGCCGCATCTCCTCGGCCTGCCGGTGGTAGAGCCGAATTCACCGCCCTTCCTACGAATATGTTCTCCCTGCTCACCGTCAATCTCTGTTGGGAAAGGACCGCTGCCAACCCTGGTTGCGTATGCTTTCGTTATCCCGATTATATCGTGTATCTGCTTGGGAGAAACCCCTATCCCTGGCGACACCCCGCCCGCTGAAGCATTAGAAGAAGTAGTATAAGGATAAGTCCCAAAGTCTACGTCCAGCAACGCACCCTGGGCACCTTCGAAGAGAATCTTCTTATTGTCCTCTATAGCCTTTGCCATCAAGTCTACAGTATCGCATACAAAAGGAGAAATCTTGTCTGCATACACACAATACTCTTCATAAATTTCTTCCCATGAAACAGGCTCGTCTTTATACAAATCAACGAATAACCGATTTTTATCTTCTACTGTTTTCTTGAGTTTTTCCTTAAAATGCTCTTTATGCAACAATTCAGCAACCCGAATACCATCTCGTGCTATCTTGTCGGTATAACAAGGCCCAATACCGCGGCCTGTTGTGCCAATCATAGAATTGCCCTTCTGCTTTTCTATCAGTAAGTCCAATTTCTTATGATACGGAAAGACGACATGTGCGCGATCGCTAACAAACAAATTCCCGTTTACGTTAATGTTTCTCTTTGATAACCCCGCAACTTCATCCAGGAACAAACACGGATCAAAAACAATCCCGTTTCCTATTACACATTTCTTATCCTTATGTAATATCCCTGACGGTATCAGATGAAATATAAACTTTTCGTCATCAATGATGAGTGTGTGGCCTGCATTGCCACCGCCCTGATATCTGACAATAATATCAAAATCCTTCGCCAGGATATCTATGATCTTCCCTTTGCCTTCGTC
>JBHHYW010000151.1:0-6681 GCA_046757745.1 Candidatus Scalindua sp. | reverse complement strand
TGCAGAGCACTCATTTCGCTGTACAATTATAGGGTATTTGTTAGCAAGGTCAGAAAAAGTTGATGTGTTTAAGGTAATTATGATGTGTCTTTTTCATGATGTACATGAGGCCAGAACGAACGACCTTCACAAAATAGCCCAGAAATATATAAACCTTGAAGAGGCGGGCGCTAAAGTAACACATGAACAGTTAGAGCTTTTAAAGGGTTCTGTGGGAAACGAGGTAGAAGATATATTAAGTGATCTGGCAAACCAGGAAAGCAGGGAAAGCATAGTTGCTGAAGATGCGGACATCCTGGAATGCGCAATGCAGGCCAGAGAGTATCAGGTTCAAGGGTATGAAGATGCCGTCGACTGGATTGAAAGCGCTAAGGGAAGGTTGAGGTGTGAATCATCAAAAAAACTACTGTCAATCATAGAACATTCAGATCCTAATGAGTGGTGGAAGAAACTTAAAGATTGACGATTGATTATTGTCTATTGTAGGCTAAAAAGAAGTAGAAGTGTGAGCCAGTATAGGTCATGTCCTGCCTGAAACGAACTCCATCAAATCAAAAATATTTTGACAATTATTGCTTATTATCCTAGAATTTTGCAGTAACTTGAAAGTACTTACATAATTTGGAAAGGGGAATACAGAATGAAGACTCAACTTGACAGAGCCAGAGATGGCGAGATTACACAAGAGATGATAGAGGCGGCTGTCTATGATGATGTCAGTCCTGAATTTATACGTGATGGAGTTGCTAATGGCCACATTGTTATATATGGAAATCCTCAAAGAAAATCCAGGGTTGTCGGTATCGGACAGGGCCTGAGGACAAAGATAAATGCAAGTATCGGGACTTCTCCGGACATTGTTGATTTTGATATGGAAGTAGAAAAGGCCAAAGTTGCTGAAAAGGCCGGCGCTGATACACTGATGGAACTTTCGACTGGTGGTGACCTGGGTGAGATAAGGAAGAGGGTACTTGACTCAATCAGTTTGACGGTTGGAACTGTGCCCCTTTACCAGGCGGCTATGGAAACTATTGAGAAGAAAGGTTCTGTAGTGAAAATGGAGGCGGATTTCCTGTTTGAGATTATTGAGAGGCAGGCACAGGATGGAATAGGTTTTATGGCGATTCACTGCGGCATAAACATGATTACATTAGAACGTTTAAGAAAACAGGGGTATAGATATGGCGGTCTCGTAAGCAGGGGAGGTTCGTTCTTAACAGCATGGATGAACCATAATAAGAAAGAAAACCCATTATATGAAGAGATTGACAGGCTCATTGACATTATGAAGAAATACGACGTCATTTTGAGTCTCGGAAACGGTTTAAGAGCAGGCGCCGTACATGACAGTACCGACAGGGCACAGATTCAGGAATTGATTATGAACTCTGAGATTGCAGAGTATGCTCAGAAGAAGGGCGTCCAAATAATTGTCGAAGGCCCCGGGCACATACCAATAGATGAGATAGAGGCAAATGTTATTATACAAAAAAGGATGAGCAATAACGCTCCATTTTACATGCTTGGCCCCATTACTACCGATGTGACGCCCGGATATGACCATATCTCTTCTGCAATTGGCGCAGCTTTATCGTCCAGGTATGGCGCTGATTTTATCTGTTACGTTACACCTCCTGAACATCTTGCACTTCCTACACCTGATGATGTAAGAGAGGGTGTCATGGCGGCCAAGGTTGCCGTCCACGTTGGGGATATGATAAAACTAAAGGATAAAGTGAAAAACCAGGATTTGAAAATGGGTATTGCCAGGAGAGACCTTGACTGGAAAACCCAGTTTGAAACGGCTATCACTTCAGAGAAAGCTGAGGAGATAAGAAAAAGCAGACCGCCAATGGAAGAGGAAACATGCACAATGTGCGGTCCGGTATGTTCGTTGAAGGGCGTAATGGAATATTATGAAGATGACTTGAAAGATAGCAGGAAAAAGAGCTACATGGCGGCATTGTGAGGGATTGTACAAGGTCTTAAAAAGTTGAGACAATCTTCCTGCAGTGTAGTACTACATAAGTGTATAGGAAATTCAATATTGATAACACTTCGACTCCGCTCAGTGTGACGTAATCCTGAGCGGAGTCGAAGGATGGTTTTTGTAGCGATAGCGACCTAACTCGGTCCTACCAGCCGTATTTTCCAATATTCCCTCCCTTTCGGGAGGATTCCTGTACTGAATTCCTTGCGAAAGCAGGGTTTGCTATTTGCATGAATGTTTGACTACCACAAGTTGTCGAGCAATTACAAAAACCATTTAATATGCAATAAAAGCGCAGAACATGTCCATTATTTTATTAGAACATCCGAGGCCAAGGACTCCGGACAGATGTGAATCTGTGGTTAATACGCCGCTCTCTTCATGCCTTATGACCGGTTACGTTATGTCAACCCTGAGATCCAATAACCATAGTGTGGATATTGTTGATGCCAATCTTTATGGGTGGACTTTCGATAAAACTATTCAGGAACTTAAAAAGAAAAGCTTTAAATTATTAGGAGTTCATCTTGTCTATTTGTGGGAAAACACGGACGATGTGTTTGAGATGCTCCTTCACCTCAGAAAGAGCACTCCTGATGCACACATAAATCTTTATGGACACCTTCCTACATTTGCACCCAGGGAGTTGTTGGCCAATTATTCTTTTGTCGACTCTGTTACTATAGGTGAACCAGAGATCACGTTCTTGGAACTTTCAAATACCATCATAAACAATAAAGATACTTCAACTTTATACACGATTAATGGCCTTGCATTCAATTGTACCGATAGTGAACTAGAAGAAGGTATCCTTAAGCCTGACGTGGTACTGAACAAACCGAGAAAGCCGGTTTCAAATCTTGACATCCTCCCCTTTCCTTATCGCAACGACTTAGAATTAACAAAGAAAAAAGGAATCTCTACCTATATCCTTGCCAGCAGAGGTTGCTACGGGAAATGTACTTTCTGTTATCTTGATAATTTTTATGGCGGGGAATCTTCCTGGCGAGGGAGAAGCCCTGAAAATGTATTTAAAGAGATTTGTGATATTTATGAAGAATTTGAAGAAAGATATTTTTATTTTGCTGATGCGAACTTTTTAGGTCCGGGTAAAAAAGGAAAAGAACGTGTATACGAACTGGCAAGTCTCATTATAGATAGAGGCTTGAATATAAAGTTTGGAATTGAGTGCAGGGTCAATGACATAGAAAACAAAACTATTGGCATACTAGTAAGGGCTGGGCTTAAAGATGTTTTTCTCGGAGTTGAGAGTGGAAACCAGAGGTCTTTGAATAAATTCAGAAAATTTACAAAGGTTGAAGATAACAAGAATGCTATTATTATGCTCAGGAAGTATGGTGTTGAGCCCAATTACGGATTCATCATGTTCGAACCGGATTCAACAATACCAGATCTCAGGGAGAATTTTGAATTCCTCAAGGAAGCGAAAATGCTGAATTCTCCGGCTATTACGGCTCATCTGTTACACCACAAACAGACTATATTCAAAGGGACGCTTGATTATGAGAAGAGGAATAATGGTACAAAACCTTTCTCAAAGCTTGGGTATGAAAGAGCCTATGAATTTAAAGATAAAGCTGTTGATACATTTTCGGAAGAGATAAATGCCTTTTGTCTTCAGGTACTTAAGGAATTGGACACGAACAGAGGTTTTAATGACAAAGAGCGTGATTCATGCGTGCATGGTGAAAACAATTCGTATTCTAGACAGATGAATGATAAGCTAATTGAACATTTCGAAAAGAGCTTATCTTCTTTTGAATAAAAGCAGCCTGCCCATTTTATTCTAAAACAAAGAAGATTAAATACAACTCCCATAGCACCACCGAAACAAAAACCAGGAGGATAAAGATAAATAAATATTTAGCGCGGATTATTGTTCTAAAAATATGAACGTTTTTATAAATAAGCAACAAAACTACGGAAACTGTGGTCAATAAATACTTTGCTGCGAGAAATGCCAACGGACCATATTTTAGGAAATGTTCCATTATTGGATTAGTCTCTGCAGCGCCTTTACGAATTAAATATAGGGTGAGTATGGCGTCCGTTACGCTCAATAGAATAATACCAATAATAATGCTAAAGATCCTCGAACTGTAATGGTCAAGAAAGTAGCTTTTTTGATGATGGTCATCGAAACGCCTAACTTCTTTGCGATGGCCGAAGAACAAATTCTGGATTCCGGGCGCACCATCATTTTGCCTTCTGTCGGTTGCACTAGACCGTTTTTTATCTGGGTCTGCAGGTAATTGAAATTGCATAGTGAGGATTTTACTCGTTTTTTGAACTGATATAAACATTAAAAAACAAAATACTACAGGATTTCGACTCTTTATCTTTTTATGAATAATAAAGGTATTCAAAATCTTAATGAAATAAGCTATGGCTATTGGAAGGCTCAGGTTCTTTTTGTGGCTGTTGAGATGGGTATATTTACATTGATTAAGGGTGTTGGCAAAAGCGGTAAAGTGGTCTCCACAAAGCTTGGGACCGACCATCGGGCAACAGAAATGATTTTAAATGTGCTTGTATCTCTTGGGTTTTTGAGAAAGGTTAAAGGGGTATATAAGAATACGGCCGTGTCCAATCGTTATCTGATTAAAGATAGCCCCCTGTATCAGGGTGACAGGATCCATCATTTTCATAACATGTGGGATTACTGGTCAAAATTGAATGTCGCCGTCAAGACCGGCAATCCTACCGCATATGATAATGCAGACGAAGATGTTGACGCACAAAGATTAAGAGAATTCATCAGGGCCATGCATAATATCGGCGCAGTACAGGCTGGGGAAATATGCGGGAAATTACATCTAAAGAAATACCGTAGCCTTTTGGATCTGGCTGGAGGGCAGGGAACTTACGCTGTAAGGTTTGTTAAAGAAAACCCGAAGATGCGGGCTGTAGTCTTTGACCTTCCTGACGTTATTAAGATTACTAAAGAACATATTAAGGAATCAGGGATGAGAGGTAAAGTTACGACAAAGGCAGGGAATTGTCTTGAGGATAGTTTTGGTGAAGAATTGTATGATATTGTCTTTGTGTCAAATTTATTACATATTTATAAACCAGTTGAAAATCTGGAAATATTGAAAAAGTGCTGGGATTCCTTATTAAAAAAAGGTATAGTGGTCATTCAGGAGTTTGTCTTAAACCCTGCAAAGACACAGCCGCTTTTTGGTACACTTTTCAGTCTGAATATGCTGATGGGAACACATAGTGGCTCATCTTATTCATATGTTGAAATGAGGGAGTGGCTCAAGGAAGTGGGTTTTAAAAACGTAAAAAGAGTCAATCTGTACCTTGATTCAGGTTTAATCATTGGATACAAATTGTAAAAAAAGGAGAGAAAAGGATGTATAAGAAGATCGCGATACCAGTTATATTATTACTTTTCGTTTTGCAAACAAGTAACTTACCGTTTGCAAATGAAAATACAGAGGCGACTGCAGAAAAAGAGATAAAAGCGAAGTCAGATACAGCCGAAGTGGCTGAAACCGAGGCGAAGATTGAAGTAGATAAAGAAGTTAAAGCACAAGAAAGTACTGCCGCTGTAGCGGAAACTGAAGTAAAGGCAGAAGAAGACGCCGAAGCTGTTGCAGATGTAAAAACAGAGAGAAAAACAAATCAAGATGTTGTTGCAATAGTAAATGGTGAAAATATTTCTCGCAAAGACTTTGACAGAAGGATGAACGTTATTAAGCGTGTGAACCAGGATGTGACACGTTCTACTCAGTTGCAAGTAGTAAATCAATTAACAAAGAAAGTATTACTTAAACAATTTGTTGAAGGTCAAGATATAGCCATAAGTGATGAAGAGGTGCAGGGAGAGTTGGAAAAGATTAAGTATTTTCTGAAATCCAATCCGAATAATAAAGAAAAGTCGCTGGAAGAGATATTGGGAGATCAGGGTTCCAATATCTCTGAACTCAAAGATGAGATAAGGAGGACTCTGGCTTTGAGCAAATATTTGGATGAAAGGGTTAGTGATGACGAAAAGAGAAGCTATTTTGAAGCGAACAAGAATGCCTTTAATGGTGAAAAGGTAAAAGCAAGTCATATCTTAATTGATACAACAAAGCTGAGAACAGATGCTGAACTTGAAAAGGCAAAACAGAAGATTGAAGAGGTAAAGAAGGAAATAGATAATGGTGCGGATTTTGCGGAAATGGCAAAAAAATACTCAACCTGTCCTTCTGCGGAAAATGGAGGTGACCTAGGCTTCTTTCAAAGAAAGGGTTCTTTAGTAGAAGAGTTTGCTGAAGCTGCCTTTTCAATGAAAGTCGGAGAAATAAGTGAACCTGTAAAAACACAATTTGGCTATCATATAATAAAGGTCACTGATAAGGAAGAGGGAAAAGATGTCAGTTATGAAGATGTTGCAGACATGGTTGATTTTGTCTATATGCAAATAAGGACTGAAGCCCTTCTGAAGGGATTATATGAAAAAGCAGAGATTGAAATAACTCTATAGTAGTTGGGTGATTATGAGCCTTTTGTTTTCCTGTAAATTTCAGGGAGTTTTTTTATTAATACCTGTATTCTTTTTTCAAGAGTATGCGGTTTTGCCGGTGATCCCCAGACGACTGATCCTGCTTCTAAACTCTTATAAACATCAGAAGCCGCACCAATAATACAATTATCTCCAATTTCTATATTATCAATAA
>JBHHYW010000150.1:0-6730 GCA_046757745.1 Candidatus Scalindua sp. | reverse complement strand
CCTTTCCTGACTACATGGTGGTCTTCAACTAACAAAACTGAAATTTTTGGCATTTCTCTCATCCTCTAAAATTCAACTCATCTCTGAGAAAGCAAAGTTCGTTGAGATGTGTAAGTGGTATGCTATTAAGGCTAACATTTAACCATCAATTTTGTACTCTTTCCTTTTTTTGAATACACTTGAAAGTCTGCACCTGCAGATGCAAATCTTTCCCTCATACCCAATAACCCAATCCCGTGCTCCTTAATGTCACCTCGCCACATCTTCTCAGTATCAAATCCATTTCCATCATCCTCTATACTCAGGACTAATTTTGAATTTTTACGGTAAATATCAATCTGAACGTTCTTTGCCCCGGAATGCTTAACCACATTTGTGAGGGCTTCCTGTACCATTCGGTACAGGGATAACTCCAGATTTGGCCGAATATTTTCGTCTTTAAGGTTTGATTTTACATGTACTGCAATTTTCGTCATATTAGAAAAATCTTTTGAATATGACTCTATAGTAGGTACAAGTCCCAAGTCGTCAAGCATTGGGGGCTTGAGAGAGTAAGATAGACTTCGTATCTCTTCTAAGGTTTTTACCAAAAATTGTTTCGAATCTCTAAGCCATTTACGTGACTCATGTGCATTTTCTGGAAGTAGTTTATCTATTACTTCGAGATTTGTCTTTAGCGCTATCAGTGCCTGGCCGGTCTGGTCGTGTAATTCCCGTGAAAGTTTGTTACGTTCTTCTTCCTGAATCAAGACTATTCTTTCTGAGAGGTGCTGAAGTTCCTTTCTATGCCTTTCAATATTTCTAAAAGACTTACTGAGTTCTACACGCATTGTATCAAACGACTTGGCCAGGTAACCTATTTCATCCTTACTTTCGATTTTAATTTGTTTGGTCAAATCTCCATTTGCAATGGTATGGGCAGATTCAACCAATTTGTTGATAGGCCTTGTTACCGTTAACGAAAGACAGATTGCAATTATTACTACCACTACAATGCCAGTAACCCCAATAATGATAACGAAGTTTCTCAGAGTTACAATGGGAGCAAACGCTTCAGAAACGTCCTTTTCAGCTAGTACAACCCATCCCATCTCTTCAAGATATTTAGAGGCGCCAAGTATCAGGACACCCCTGTAGTTAGGATATATGCCAACCATCCCCGTTCCATTATCAAATGCAGCCCTGACGCCTTCTGTATCAACAACTTGTTTCAGAATGGAATCTTCTACAAACCTCGATTTAGTAATCATTAGTTTGTCTCTATTTACTATATACACTTCTATTGTCTTTCCCAATTCACTCAGTTGTTTAACCTGCCCTAATTCTTTTTCAATTCCACTCAGAGTAACTTTGTTGAGACTGTCACCACTGTATCTATTAACGATTATGCCTATTGGTCCCTGTTCTTCTTTGCCAATGAGTAATTTTGTCACTTCGAACATACCCTGTTTTACCCCTGGAGACTGATGTAAATCGCTTATGAAGGAGCCATGCTTCATTGTCTCTAAAAAATAGTCCTTACCTGAGACATCCTTGCCTATTAAGCCAAGTTCTGTTGAACTTATTATTTTGCCGGTGAGATCAGTGACAAATATCGAAATAATATTATCGTCAAGTGGTTTCTTATTTATAGCAAGATGATTGTTTAAGCGGTCTTTATAATATTGAACCCTATCGTCTCTTCTGGTTATCTCTTCTGTACAATCTCTTATAAATCCATCAGAGCTAAAGGACCTTGCCCAAACTTTATTTACATCTATCAGTTGAGAAAAACTCCACTCATAGTCTTTTTGAGCAGATGCGCCATTCCCTTTTCTATCTTCCTCCCGTTCAAACTCGATTCGATTGACCAGAACTCCAATAGCTTCCTGTTCAATCTTGCTTAAAATCACTGCGGATATTTCAATTACAATTTCATCTAAGTTAGAATCATAATGGGGGTTACCTGCAAACGTGCTTAAAAGTTCTACTTCCGAAAAAAATTTTTTGCTTGATACATCTTCTCCTATACGATTCTTATCTGTAGAGGCAATTACTTTACCATTAAAGTCAACGATAAATATCTCATGTATGCTTGGATTAAGAGATATCTTATAGGTAATAAGATGGGTATTTAATGCTGTAGTATAATATTCTCTCCTTTTTTCTTTTTCAGCAATTTCCCTTGTACAGTCTCTTACGAAACTATCAAAGCTAAAATCGATAGTTTGTCTTCTTTTTCCGTCTAAGAAGACACGAACATGTTTCTGTAATTTATCAGAGGCTATTTCTAATTGTCCAAATATATTTTGTTTTACTATTTGCCGAGTATAGAAATAGGAAAATATTGCCATGAAAATCGCAATTAAAATGGAAGGAAGTAAGAACCAAAAAAATATTTTTCCTCTGATACTCATTGTTTAAGATTACTATATTTATAATAAGCTTACATTCAAATAAGATTTTATCACTGTAGAAATACGAATTCAAATTCATTTTATTATAAACAAGCTTTTGTTATATATTTCAGGGATTTTAATGTATGGTGTTTTATCTTTTTGCTAAAATCTTAAATACAAATTCAGTTTCCACCACCTTGATGTTTTTCAGGTTTCTTTACCTCATCTACCAACCTGCTTCGCTCAGCAATATACCTGAATATTCCTTCAATACGAACAGGTTTACCTTCTTCATTTCTAAACATATTAGAGGTACGTTCAATGTAGAATTGTTCGCCATTCTTCTTCTTACAAAAGCCCTCAAAGTTTCTCCTTATCCCATCTTTTTCAAGTTTCTCGACGAGCTTTCTTCTATCATCAGGATCTACATAAATATTCTTTACCTTTGTCCCGATTATCTCTTCAGGTGATTTATAGCCAAACATCTCTGCTCCTGCTTGATTAATCCATGTAAACACTCCTTCAGTCCCGGGTTCACATTGGTATACACCTTCTTTTAGCGAATTCAACAGTCGCCTTTTATGCTCTTCTGATTCCCGCAACTCATCATTCAGCCTCTTTCGTTCAGTAATATCCCTGATTATTCCTTCAATGCGAACGGGTTCACCTTTTTCGTTTTTAATCATATTGGAGGTTCGTTCGGTGTAAAAACACGTCCCATTTTTCTTTTTACAAAAGGATTCAAAATTCCTCCAGATCCCATCTTTTTCAAGCTTTTCTACGAGCCTTTTTCTATCAGCTTCGTCCACATAAATATTCTTTACCTTTGTACCAACCATCTCTTCAGGTGATTTATAACCAAACATTTCTGCTCCTGCTTGATTAACCCACGTAAACGTTCCTTCAACTCCGGGTTCACATTGGTATACACCTTCTTTCAATGAGTCGAATAATAATCGATATTTCTTTTCTGATTCGATAATCTCCAGTTCCGCTTTCTTCGTCTCTGATATATCCCTGAACACCCCATGGATACTAATTGCGTTTCCATTTTCTTCACGCTCAAAACTACTTGTTCGTTCTGTATAGAAAACTTCTCCATTCTTTCTCTTACAACGGCACACAAAGTTCTTACACACTCCATCTTTTTCAAGTTTTTCCCAGAATTGCTTCCTATCTTCAGGATCTAATCCCCAAATATCCTTCGTCTTCATCCCAATCATTTCTTCAGGTGATTTATAGCCTAACATTTCTGCCCCAGCTTGATTAATCCAAGTAAGTTCACCCCCAATTTTAGGTTCACATTGATAAATACCTTCTCTCAGAGAATTAAATAAACTTCTGTAGCGTTTCTCAGATTGCACTGTCTCCTTTGTCTTTTTATCCAGGGATTTTGCCATTGTATTAATGGAGTTTGCCAACACTCCGATCTCGTTATTTCTCTTTATATTCACCCTCTGGGATAGATCCCCTGATGCCATCTTTTCAGTCACTTCTGTTAGCCCTAGAATTGGGGTAGAAAATCTTTTACCAACAAAGTATGCAACGAACAAAATGGGAAATACCATTGCAAATATCAATACCATACCTAGGGTGTTAAGATTATACGCTACTCCATAAACTTCAGTCTTATCGATTTCTGTAACAACACCCCAATTATATTCAGGTAACCATTGCCATACACCAAGCACTGTTATACCCCCATAATCGTTGTAACCATTCGCATCAGAACCGTCATACCCTGCTACACATTGCCTGACACCAGTGGTTAATTCATCGGTTGCAGGGTCGACCAATTTCAATTCCAGGGAACTCCTTGTATCAATCTTTCCTATCTTTTTCAAGCGTTTAGTAAACCTCGACTCTGTAAGCATGTATCCGTCCCGGTTTATAAGATACGTCTCACCTGTCTTACCAAATTTGTTACTTAGCATTAAATTGCTCAGGATGCTCACATTAATCCTCAATGTGACAACACCGACTATTGCATCATCTTCATCCATCAAGGGTGTTGCCACAAACATGGTGGGCAAGCCAGCTTCTACGTTCCCGAATTCATTCGTAAGCGGGACTTCAGACGGTACTATTTTTGTCGCAAACGTTTTTCCCTGTATTGCATTCTTGAAAAAATCCGTTTCTGAGATATCTCTTCCCACTTCTTCTTCTGATGTTGCAACCGTGACCAAACCTTTATCATTACTTACAAACGCACTTTTATAACCATACTCTGCTACAATCATTTCTAAATACCGGACTATATCTTTATAATCCTCATCTTTTTGTGTTATCTTAGCGCTCTTAATCATATAAGGATTGTTTGCAACAACCAGTGCATCCTTCATTATTCCACGCATCCAGGTAGACACTAACTTTGCCTGCTTTTGTCCAGCAACTTCAAGATCTTCCATGATGACAGTCTTAAGATCACGCTGTATTATCGGGTAGGCTACAATCCTTAGCAGAACAAATGGGAGCAACGTAAAGAAAATCAGCAAAAATATAATGTGATTCTTAATTGAAATAAACATTGTTTTCTCCGTAATTTAATATAACTTAACAGTCAAACCTATATATACAGTATTCTTTTATTCTCATCATTTAACATATTGCTGCCAACTTGTACTAAAAATATTTTTTCCCTTTAATGGGTTAACACATAGAAACATATTTGAATGAGTATGATAGTCTAACATAATACCTCATCAGTAAGCTACGTCCCAGAAGAGATCCTCTATATCTTCCCTGTGTCTTGACTCCTCCTGGGACAACCGGATAAAGAGTTTTTTTAAATCGGAATTGTCTACGCATTTTGACAGATTACTGTAAAATTCAAAAGCCTTTTTTTCCAATTTTGTAGCATATATAAGCACATCCTCAAAGTCTGAATAGTCGTTAAGGCTTCTACCATTAAGACGGTTTAATAACACCTGTTGAGGTATTTTCTTTATTTCTATTTTTTGTTTCTTTAGCCCATCTATGTTGAAATTTTTAATGGTTTGTTCGTGCTCAAGTTCCTCCCTGGCAAACCTTTTTAGAATAGTTCTAATACGATCATCTTTCACACGTCTTTCTGCGTTTTTATAAAGCAAATATAATTCTCTCTCATTTTTAGCAGCTTTTTTTAAAATTGTTCCTACAGTTATGTTTTTCATTGTCTTAAATGTTTATGTTCCAAATTTGCTTAACAAAATAAGTTTACTATAACACTTAAAAAAACCTGGGGAAACGCTTTCTTGTTAATTAAATTTACTTGGAGAAGTGTTGATGGTTAATAATAAAGAGTTGGCCCTTTCTCACAGATATCTCCTTCAATCTGTTCAACTTCAAACTACCGGACAGAGGTATGGTGTGTATAATGGCACGTTATAAGACAAGAGTTGTAAAATGAAAACCTATCTACCTGTGCCGAGTACCTGTCTGCGTGCATCGTACAGGCAGGCGGCAGATAGGCGGTTTTCATACTTGCCCTTAAAAATAACTAAATACTGCCTGTAATGTAATTTTCGAGTTGTTGAATAGTAGATTCTTTATCAGCTATGTACTGCTTCACGGCATCACCAATGCTCACGATGCCAATCAACTTTTCTTCATCAAGGACTGGCAAATGGCGTATACGCTTTTCCGTAAACAGCGCCATACATTCATCTAATGTCTGCTCAGGGCGGACATAGCATACTTTATTGTTCATGATGTCCCTGACGGATGTAGCCTTAGAGGATTTTCCTCTCAGTATGACATTCCTTGCATATTCGCGTTCCGAAAAGATTCCTACAACTTTTCCATCTTCAACTACTACCAACGCACCCATGTTTTTTTCGGCCATTACTTCCAAAGCCTTGTATACAGAATCCTGTGGTGCGATTGTTAGAACACAACCAGTTTTTTCCTTCAAGAGTTTTCTAACCGTCATCATAAAATTTTCTTTGAAAAGAAGCTTGCAACTAAGTTTATTTTAAAGACAAATCAAAGCCAACTTTTATCTCATTTTTTATCTTCAAAGTACCCATCATGGCCTTGAAAGGTTTTATTCCATAATCCTTCTGGAGTATGGCAAACATTCCCTTTAAATTTTCACTATTAGTTTCTATAACAAAATCTATTGGCTTGGTAACGCCGTGTAGACTTAAATCTCCATTTATTTTATAGCCGCCGTCTTTTTCCTGAATAGCTTTAGAACAAAAATTGACAGTAGGATATTTATCCGGATGTAATACTTTACCAGCCATATCCTTTTCAATATCCGCTATGTCTTTCTCTTTTAACGCATCTGTCCTTTCTCCATCTTTCAGAGCACAAATTACTTTTAGAGAATTTGCCTGTATTTCCAGTTCCAAACTTCCTGAAGTAAAACC
>JBHHYW010000149.1:0-6796 GCA_046757745.1 Candidatus Scalindua sp. | reverse complement strand
GCACTGATAGTGATTATTATCAGTATTTAAAGGGTTATGTTGGAAAAGAGGAACCTCTTGATATTTTATCCGGCCAGTAAGTGAAGGATCAGGTGTTGAATTAAGAATTCTGCGAAGTTAAAGAGTGAGTTGAAAAAGGTGTTATATTTTTTTAAAACTGGACGTATGACAGGTCTGGTTGCATCCCACACTAACCCCTTGAATTAAGTTGTGTTGACAAACTGCTATTTTAAATATATCAAATCGCTAATATTATTATGGCCCTCATTAGTATGAACGTAAACTGTCTTCCTTTGATAAAGATTTATGCATGCAAAACCTCACTTTGTTTATGAAAATAAAACGGTTTTTATTTATTTTCTAACGATATCCGGTATAATACACCTCATCTTTGTCTTTTCCTCTTCCAGTTTAAGCCATCTCCTGAAACCTTCTTTTAGCTTCAGTGATAATGCTTCGATGAAGAGGAGCTATGTAATCGAGATAGATCTTGTATCCGAAAAGGAAAAAGAAAAAAGCATTCAAAATGCAGAAGAGTCAAAGGAAGAGGTAGAAGCGGATAAAGAAGATTTCCCGGAAGAGAAGAGACAACTTTTTGTAGATACACCTGATAATGCTGTAGACGAGGAAACTCAAGCTGATACTAATAAAATTGGAGAAAAAGGGTCTATCGCAAGAGACATGTATACAGGGGAAGAGAATGTAAATGATAAGCCCAGATTAGAGAGTGATGTTGATTTTCCCGGAGAGGTTCCTGAAGAACTTGCCTCTACTGCATTTCAAGAATCAGGTCTTCCCGTAGAAGCCAGTTACGGTACACCCTCCGAAATGGTGTCTGAGGAGACAAGCCAACCTGTAGTTGAGGAGGAAGCAGTCGATAGCCCGCCTTCAGTACCTGAAGTGAGTGATGGTGAAGATTCGCCTGTTGATAATGAAATTGAATCGTTTGAGAAAATGCAGAACGAGACTGCCGTACAAGATATTAAAGCTGCGGATGTTGAAGCGATAGATTCTCAAGCCCTGAACAGTCCTGATAATGGACAATTGGAGGATATTGATAAAATAGACTCTGCAACACTGGAGTCAGACGTAGTTATCACTGCGACAGAACCATTGGAGAATATGGAAGCAGAAGCTGCGGTTGTGGAAGAAGGAACAGAAAAGATAACCAAGCCTGTAGAGGAATATATAAAAACAGCTTCAATTCCTAAGGCCATGATGAAGGAAGTAATTGAAGACAGCAAAGAGAGTATGGCAAACAGAGTTCAAAATAATATTACAACTTCCGGGCCACAGGCAAACAATATACCTGTCGGAGATGATGCCCCTTTCTTTGAAGATAATATATCAAATTCACCAATTACAGGTGTAGAATCTTTTAATATAAAAAAACATGAATATGCTCCTTATTATAAACAAATAAAGGATAAAATAAAGTTATACTGGTTGTTACAATTCGGTACAGATGCCTCTATAAACCAGGTAACCAACGATTTTAAACCTGTAATCGTGACATTTAAGGCGCTTCCTTCCGGTAAAATAGCCGATGTAAAAATTGTAGATTCAGCAGGAAATGAACTTTTAGCGTCTAAAGTACAGGCATCAATTCAAAATACTCCATTAGATAAATTTCCGGAATATATTGATGAAAAGTATATAAATGTTAAATTCAGTTACTATTTCTTTTAAGGTGGAGGTAAAATATTGGAATGGTTAATGGGCGGAGGCCCTATAATGATACCTTTGTTTATTTGTTCTATCCTGGCGCTCGCCGTTATCCTGGAGCGTACTATAAGCCTCAGGAGGAACAGAGTTATAAAGCCGGAACTAATCTATATAATTAATGTAATTAAGGGACCAAAGGATATTCAGGCAGTAGCGAACAGATGCGATATTATAAAAGGGCCATTTTCCAACATAATCAAACGTGCAATCTCTAATACCCATTTGTCAAGAGAGGAAAAGGTGCTGGACATTCAGGCGGCAGGAAGGCAGGAGGCCAGAAACCTGGAGAGAATGTTAACAGTGTTGGAGGTTATTACCGCAATTTCTCCGCTACTTGGATTACTTGGAACGGTACTTGGCATGAGTCAGGTTTTTGATGTAATATCAGAAGTGGGATTGGGACAGACAAAGGCTTTTTCCGGTGGAATAGCACAAGCCCTAAGGACTACTATAATTGGACTGGGGGTGGCAATACCATCGTTGATAGCGTACAGTAGTTTTGACAGGAAAGTTGATAACCTGGTACTAGAGATGGAGAAATACTCAATGGTACTTTTAAACAGGATTTATTCTACAAGGAAGACCGAGGATAACATGAGTTCTGAGAAGGAATAGCAATGCAATTTCGTACAAAACGATACATAAAACCGGTAATAAATATTGCTTCTTTAGTGGATGTGCTTTTCCTGCTTTTAATATTCTTTATGGTTACCTCTGCATTTGTAGAACAACCGAATATTAAATTGGAATTACCTTCCACCAGACATACCGAGGTAAGTAAGATAAAGAATATGGTTTTAACTATAGCCAGAGATGGGAAATTGTTTTTACAAGATAGGCCGGTTGATAAAAAAAACCTCGAAAAAGAACTCAGGAGAGTAATTTTGGATACAGGAGATGAGGTGCTGGTTATGAAGGCTGATAAATTTGTGCCTTATGGCGTAGTGATTAATATTATGGATGCAGTTAAAGGGGCAGGTTTTAAAAAGGTAATTGCCCCAACAATTATGGAAGAAGAATCAGGGGAATAGTAGCAAAAATATCAGGAAGGAGTATGTAGTTTGTTGAGTAGTAACTTTAAGGATCTGATTGGGATAATGGAAAAGCTCAGGAGTGATGATGGATGTCCCTGGGACAAAGAGCAGACGCACGAGTCGCTGAAATCCTGTTTGATTGAGGAGGTTTATGAGATAGTTGATGCGGTGGATTCAAGAGATCCGGAACAGTTAAAAGAAGAACTGGCAGATCTGTTTTTTCTGATAATATTTTATTGTAAAATAGCCGATGATAGTAAAAACTTTGATATTAATAATGTCCTGGAAGTTTGTTTAGATAAGATGACTAGAAGGCACCCTCATGTTTTTGGTGATAAAGCGGTTGATGATGCAGACGAGGCACTGTCTCAATGGAACGAAATAAAGAAACAAGAAGCAGATGCAAAGCAAGGCGGCAAAACTAATAAAAATGAATCAATCGTGGACAATATTCCAAAACATATGCCTGCTCTGCAAAAGGCACAAAAGCTTCAAAAGAAAGTTGCACGAGTAGGTTTTGATTGGGAAGTAATTGAGGATGTTATAGCAAAGGTTCATGAAGAGTTAGAGGAGGTCAAGGATGCAATCAACAATAAAGAAAGGGAGCAGGTAGCTGAAGAGATTGGCGATTTACTGTTTGCGGTGGTGAACCTTTCGAGATTTCTTAAACTGGATTCGGAAGATTTATTGCGGAAGAGCATATCCAAATTTATAGGCAGGTTTAAGAAGGTAGAGATGCAAATTGCTGATGCAGGAAAAAAAATAGAAGAATGTTCTTTAAAAGAATTAGATGATATCTGGAAGAAAATAAAAATTTAGATGTTTATCACGGAATGTGTAACTATTTTACTATAAAGATAAAATACACTTGTTCACATTATCCGCATAATTTAGTTGACTTTCCGGGTGGTACTGCAATATAATTCGCTTCAAACAGGTGAGGTCATTAGTTGTTCTGGTTGCGAACTGGATTGGCTAAAACTCTACGCAAATGCCATATTTTTGATTGAGTATGATAAGTCTTGGCGGTGTAGTGTCTTAGGCAAGATTGTTTTTTTTGCACGGCAGATTTACGCCGGAATCTTCAAAGGTTCAGAATAATATTATAATTCTTAAATATGTAGTAAGTAGTTTTGTACATGAATGTTACAGATGACTCCATTTGTAGTTTTCGTGTTTTGGTATACCTGTTGCGTAAATAAAGATATTTATTTTAAATTGCTTAAGGTTGTTAGGAACTTTATTTATTTTACGTACGACTGTAAATGGAAATGCAAATTCCTAATATAACTACATACCGCAAGAAATATCCCTTCCTCAAATTATTGTCTTTTAGTATCTATATCTATTCCGATAGGAAACGACAAATCTTCTTTTGTTGTTATAGTCGAAGGATGATTAAGTATTATGCAAAACAATTTAATAAGTCAGTATGTTTTAGATTAGTTTACTTTACTTCTAATAAATGGAACAAGAAATAGAAAGGAGGGAAGTACATGCATTTTAAACCAAAAAATGTAATGTGGCTTCTGTTGGTTGCAGTTGCTGCTGTTTTTCTATGCTTTGGTATGTCAGAGGCAGCAGATCCCACAGGTGACAAGACTTTTGCGTTGGACATCAGGGGTATTAACATGTCCAATAACTTTACGTGGATATTAGTATGTGGTTTTGTGATATGGTTCATGCAGGTAGGTTTTGCAATGTTAGGTGGGTTATTGCCAGCCAAGAATATGCTGAGTTACATGACCCACTGTTTTATTGCCACAACACTTGGTGTTGTAATATACTGGTTTGTTGGCTTTGGAGTGATGTTTGGAGGATTTGAATTCCTGGGACATCATGTGGGAAAAGGCAATTCTTTTATGGGTTTGAGTGGTTTTATGCTTCTGGGTGAGGCGTACGACGTCAGGGTGGTTCTACTATTTATGTTTCAGGCTGTTGTAGCGACATTTATAGGCAGTATTATTGCCGGAGCTGTTGCTGAGAGGATGAAGCTCTGCTCCTATGTTCTTATGTTTTTCTTCGCATATATTTTTATATACCCTGTATACGGACATTGGGTATGGGGAGAAGGTTGGCTGTGGAACCTGCCCTATGGCGCCGGAGTAAGAGACTTTGCAGGTTCAGGAGTTGTGCACGCAATTGGCGGAACTATCGGCTTCGTTGGTGCATGCTTTCTAGGGCCAAGAGCCGGTAAGTATAATGAGGATGGTTCCTCTAATTCCATTCCTGGCCACAATGTAGGGTATATGATTATAGGTACAATAGTCCTTGCGTTCGGTTGGTTATTTTACGACGCCGGAAGTACGTTGGCAGCAGGTGACTTAAGAATGTCTATAGTAGCTGCAAATACGTGTCTTGCAGGTTCAATTGGAGGTGTGACGGTTCTCTTTTTTACTTACTTGTTATCCGGCCATACTGATGTTGGTGAAGCATGTAATGGCGCTCTGGCCGGTCTTGTTGCGATTTCAGCACCATGTGCATATGTCGCACCCTGGGCAGCAGTCCTGATAGGATTCCTGGGAGCCATAATATATTTAATTTCTGTATGGCTTATTGCAAACAAATTTAAAGTTGATGACCCTCTTGGTGCATGCTCAGTTCATGGCGCCAATGGATTCTGGGGGTTGATTGCCCTGGGTATCTTTGCCGATGGTTCGTATGGCGGAGTTTACGGTGTGATAACCGGACATTACGGACAGTTAGCTTCACAAACTATTGCGGCCGCAGTTGCATTTGCATGGGCTGGAGGAATGGCATTTGTGTTGTTCAAGTTGATCGGTGGCAAAGGTAATAGCCATTCAAAGATGAGAGTATCTGAGGATGCTGAGAAAGAGGGGCTTGACGTACACATTCATGGTACTGCATGTTACCCTGAACAATCATAAGATATATTAGCTTGCTACGTAGCATCAGCAGAAAGCGTAGTAAAGTAATTTCTTATAAGTATTAAACTATATCTGTGCCCAACGTGACAGTGGGTTAGGGCAGGTAGTCACCCGTCAGTGTGGCGGGCGACTACCACAGATTTTTTGTGACTATACAGAGATCAGTCAAAATCCTGATAATTGTGTAACACTTGAGTATCAGAGCTTTGAATATTGCGAGTTCTTCTTAGTTTGTTTTCGGTATTTCTTTTAAGTCAGGTTTTATGCTGATCTTTTGAAAAGTACTGAGTTCCTGCCTTTTAAAAAAGCTTAAAAAAACAAAAATAGCGATAGGATTTGTTAAATTATATTTTTGAGATTTAGGGTACACGCAAACTTACATACCAGAAAAAATTACTTCATCATATAGTTGTAGTGAAGTATTTGACGATACTAATTATTATTTTGTGAAAAAAGGTTTTAAATTAGCTCAGTAGTGTCCGGTTAGGTTTTTGCATGTAACACGTAGGGCAAACCTTTAGGTTTGCTTTCGTGCAATACACGCAAGGCTAAAGCCTCGCCCTACGTATTTTTCGACAAATCTGGTATAAAAAACCGTACTCGCAAAAACCTAACCGGACACTGCTGAAATTAGCTAAAATTTCAATTCTTTGTCAAATTTCTGCCTGCCAGTTATAAGTGTCGTTGTAGTAAGGGCATAGAAGTGGCGGATATTTATGCGGCTAATATGCACCATAATATTAACTGTTCCAAAAGATGGTTCATATCATACTATGTATCGTAAGTAATTGATATGGTTTGGAATATGACAGTTATATTTTTAAAATGTGTTATGGTATATACATTGCGATATTGTAAAGTCTATAAAGATTTCTGGTAATTATTGAAATCTTTCAAAATTTCGTAGCAGTGTCCGGTTAGGTTTTTGCATATGTTCCATTTATTGTTCATAAGTTGTCATTCCCGCATTCTTTTAGCTGGAATCCAGGATGAACGTGCTTTTAGATACCCGATAAAGGCGTTCGGGTATGACCAAAGGCATACATGCAAATTTCTAACCGGACACTACTGAAAATTTCGTTTTTTATTCTGCGAAACCTCTTAAACATTTTTCTGAAATGCAGCTTAATAACTTAGACTTGCAAACCA
>JBHHYW010000148.1:0-6817 GCA_046757745.1 Candidatus Scalindua sp. | reverse complement strand
TAATAGTCGAAACATCGGTGTTTTCAGTAATAATAGATTTAGGGGTTAGCTCAGGTGACTTTCTGTAAATGATAGCTTCCTGCTTATGATAATCAAGTGAAATATAGGAATTTTCTGAAAACAGACGGATCTTCCTCATTGGCTCAAAAGAAACTCTGCTCGCCGTTATGTTGGCCACACAACCATTTTCAAATTGGATGCGGGCGTTTGCAATATCTTCTTTGTCAGATATTACACCTACGCCAACAGCATCTATCTTTTTTACTTTAGACTTGGAGAGATCCAATATAATGTCTATATCATGAATCATCAAGTCCAGAACTACGCCTATATCTGCAGAGCGGAACGTAAATGGGCTTAACCTGTGGCATTCTATGAATTTCAAAGAAATATTAAGTTTCTGGATTGCCTCTATAGCAGGATTAAATCTTTCTATGTAACCCGGTTGCAAAATTGCAGAGGTCTCTTTGCTCAATTTTATTAAATCTTCTGCTTCAGATACGGTTCCGGTCATGGGTTTTTCTACTAATACATGGATACCGTTTTTAAGCAGTTCTCTGGCGATTTCATAATGAGACCTGGTGGGAACAACGACACTGGCGACATCAATCTTGTTTAAAATTTCATTGAGTGAACCATAATATCTGGTATTACAACGCTGTGCAACTGCTTCACCTGTGGCTTTGTTGATGTCTACAATTCCGACAAGGGTTACTTCCGGTATCTCAGAATAGATTCGTGCATGTTCTTTGCCGAGATGACCTGTTCCTATAACTGCAACCTTTAATTTTTCCAAATCCCCGTATCTCTTATGATATTTTTGTTAGCGCTGTCCGCAAAGACTCTCTGTATCTGCCTAATTTCCCTTTGTCAACGTTTCTAAAGAAATCTATCAATACCTTTACTTCCGGCCTCACGTATTCCTGATTTTCCAGATAAGAGAGTATCTGGTTTCTGTTCAATGTTTTTGTGCGAAATAGTTGTTTAAACGTTTCTTTTATGGCATTAATACTGTCTTGTGAAAAACCGGCTCTTTCCAATCCTATTGTATTAACCTTTCGAACCTTGGCAGGGTTGCCTTCCACAATCATGTAGGGTGGTACATCCTGGACAATTCTTGTGAGACCTCCCACATATGAGTGTTGGCCAATAGTTACAAAAGGTTGTATGCCTGCAAGCCCCATCAACTTTGCATATCTTTCTATCTTAATGTGTCCCCCCAAGAGCACACCGTTAGCAATAAGAACGTTATCTTCAATGATACAATCATGTGCTATATGTGAACATGACATAAAGAGGTTGTTATTGCCAATAAGTGTTTCGCCTCCTCCCACTGCTGTCCCTGTATTTATTGTGACGCATTCCCGAATAACATTGTTGCTGCCTATTATGAGTTTTGTCTGCTCACCGTAATACTTTAAATCTTGAGGCTCAGAACCTACCACGGCATTGGGAAATATTACGTTTTTACCGGCCAGAGTGGTATTGCCGGTGATTGTGACATTGTTTTTAATAATGTTTCCGTCATCAATTTTTACGTTTTTGTCTATTACAGACAGGGGCCCGATTTCAACGTCTTTACCGATTATGGCTTCCGGATGAATTATGGCAGTCGGATGTATTTTCATTTGTTTTTTGTTTATTAGATTAGTAATAGAATTAATGCGAAAAAGACTTTATTCTAAACGAAAATTATAATGAGCCTTGGCGTAAGTTAACTGGATTGTACAATAAATTAATTAGTGTGGCGTGCTTTGGCTTAGCTATGTGCTTGCTTTTTAGAACTTTCAAAGATTTTCTCGGCCATACATGTGTTTAAATAGTGTCCTGATTTAATTGCAACTATACGAGCGTGCAATGTAAGATTAGTCAGGTAAAGATCGCCTATAATGTCCAGTATCTTATGCCTGACGCATTCATTTGGAAACCGTAGGTTTGCAGGGGTCATAGATAATGGTTTTGCTATTGTACCGTCCTCATTCAAGATAAGACTGTTTTCGTCAGTTACTCCTTTTCCCCATCCTCGCTTTCTGTATTCTTCAATAATTGTGCTAAGTCCGAATGTCCTTGCAGGCGCTATTTCTGTGCTAAAATTATTTTCTGTCATTTCAATTTCAAAACATTGTCTATTCAGGAAAGATCCGTTGAAATCAAGGATATAAGAAAGGGATAATCCTTTGTCATATGGTAAGGCTAGTATACTTGCATCACCGTTGCTTACTTTTAATTTATCCTGTAGGCAGAAAATTTTTTTTGGCTCTTTAAGGGTTTTAATTCCTGTGCCTTTTAACAGTTGTGTAAATAAAAGAGAACTGCCGTCTCCTGCCGGTACTTCATTGCCGTTGATTTCAATTTCTATATTATCGATACCAAGTCCGGCTAGAGCAGCCATTACATGCTCTACACTTTTTACACCTACGCCCTTTTCTCCTAATGATATCATCCGATTTGAGTCAGAGAGTGTTTCAACGTTTGCCGAGACCCTTGGTTGGCTTGCAATGTCTGTGCGTATGAATCTTATGCCAGTGTTTGCTGGAGCAGGTTTAAAGCGAAGTCTAACTTCCTCACCGGTAAACAGCCCCACTCCAGAATACTCTACTATCCTTAAGATTGTTCTTTGTTGGTTGCTCAAATTTTATTTCTTTTCTTTTTCTCTGGAATATTCTGAATTTAAATGTTCAATTATATTTGCAGTAATGTCAACAGCCTTTGAATGGTATAATACAGTTCTAATTCCTATCTTAAATTGAAGATCAGAAATTTGCCCACTCTTCAGCTCTGGTTCTTCTTTTTTGATAATGAGATCATAGCCATTCTTCTCCCCGACTTCTTC
The DNA here is from genome assembly GCA_046757745.1 of Candidatus Scalindua sp. Lineage (GTDB taxonomy): Bacteria > Planctomycetota > Brocadiia > Brocadiales > Scalinduaceae > Scalindua. The sequence goes on along the minus strand of JBHHYW010000148.1, from coordinate 3,984 downwards.
AACCTTTTTTACTACTTCACCATAGATTTGCTCGAATAAATTTTTATATCTTTTAAGTAATTGTCTTTCTGCGAATTTTGCATAACCTTCAAGCTCTACATTCTTTCTTTCCAACATATCTTCATTTTTCCTTCTGGTTTCACTGCCTAAATCCAGTAGCTGTGTCTCTTCGTCCAGATCTATCATTTCCTTCTTTTTTTTGTTTATTTCATCTTGAAATTCTTTTTCCATATCTTTGAGTTCCAGGTCCAGGTCTTTTCTTTTATCATACTTTTCAAATACTCCACTTATGTCAACTACACCTATCTTAAATCCTTCTGCCTCGGCGTTCACGGGAATTACATTCAGGGTGGTGATACTTGCAAGCAAAACAAATACTAAGCACATAATTGATGTTCTTGAAAATAAATTTTTCATAATAGTAAAATTCCTTTCCTTTCCTGATTTCCAAAGAAATAGGTAATAAAGGGCTTTCCTTTAAAACCCTCTTCCTCCAAAATTAAATGTTATAGTTTGTTTATCATCTTCTTCTTTACTAATAAATGGGAACCCGTAGTCAATCGCAACAACTGAATTTCCTAAAAAAGGCACACGCACTCTGAAGCCAAAGCCCAGTGAAGCACGCAGGTTGTTGAAATTTATATCATTTGCATCTTTATCAGCTTTTCCTGCGTCTATAAAGAATGCGCTTCTGACCTTTTCACCGTAAACAGGCATGGTGTATTCTACTGTTCCAAGGATCAAAACATTGCCACCGATTTGTTCTCTTGATACCGGGTCGACAGGCCCCACACCCCTGAAGCCAAAACCCCGTATGGAATTAGAGCCTCCTGCAAATAGTTGTTCGAAGATCGGCACATCTTCACCTGTGGTTGATTCTACTATGCCGAATGTCCCCCCGTATGAGAGGACATGTTTGCCCCAATTAGGAAAGTCGAAAATGGTATGATATTTTTTGCCCTTTGTTACAAATTTCACTATGTCAACATCAAGGCCTGAGACTTCTAAAGATGAAGTAATTTGATAGCCTTTGGTAGTGAAGAAACGGCTGTTTCGTCTGTCCAGCCTTGCGCTTAGTCCCAAGCTTAATTTGGAACTGCCTCCCTTTAGATCTTTTACGATTTGAGGTGCAGTTTTGTTAACGTCTTGTATGCCTATTACCTCGAAGTCTGGGGTAAGTGTTAATCTTAATCCCCTGAGTACCTGCTTGCCAACACTTAATTTCACGCCCCTTCTCTCTTCAACATAATCTTCCCTCGCACGTCTGAAGATATTTGCGCTGAAACCAAGACTATAACCTGTGTCGTAAACAGAAGGATTTTGAAAAGAGAACAGTCCTTCTGTTCTTTGAATCCCAGGGCTAAACCTTAATGTTACCACATGTCCTGCGCCACGAAATGCATTGCCAGAAATAAAGTCTTTCCAGTCTTTAGGCAGGTCTAATATGTCGAAGTTTTTGTCAGTATACGAGACATCAGCAAACAGGCCTGCATTAGCGCCAAAGCCTCCGCCAAATCTTAACACTCCAGTCCTTCCTTCTTTTACATTTACGATTACGTTTTTAGTATTGTATTTTGCGCCGGGTTCGTAGGTTATTTCGGTTGGTGTGCCGGATTCCGAATCGAAGTACCCTGTGCCGGTTAACCTTTGTTTGCTGATTTTAACTTTTTCAGTGTCAAGCCTTTCTCCAGGAAAGAAGAGTAATTCCCTGCGTATTACAGTGTCTTGTGTCTTGTCATTACCTGAAATTATAACTTTTTCAATAAAAAATCTCTCATTCTCTCGAATATCATAGGTTATATCTATTTTGGGTTCAACCTGTTTATAGGTATAGTTGGTTTTCACACTTGCGTTAATATAACCTTGCCTGCCATAAGCCTTTTGTATGTTTTGAGTATCTTTTTGGAGAGAGTCTGGCAGGAAGGCGCTTCCTTTCTTTAATTCTAGTATTTTGCCAATTTCAGTGTTTGTGAAAAGTGTATTTCCTTTTATGGTTATAGTGTCAACATGGTACCTTTCCCCCTCATCTACTAAAACGTTAATGAACATTTTTGATTTATCAGGGCTGTATTGCTCTTTCCATTTTACATCGGCATCTAACCAACCCCCACTTCCATAAAACCCCTTAATTCTATCAATATCTTCATTAAATTTATCTTTATCGAATTTGCCTGAGAATAAAAAGCGAGGAAACTTCCTCCTTTTCGTTTTAATGATTTTAGAAAGCCTTTTATCAGAAAAGATCTTATTCCCTTCAAAGCTTATCTCTTTTATGTAAACCTTAGATCCTTCCTGAATATTGTATATTATGTCAACATAACCATTTGTTCTTTTCTCTTCACTCTTGATATTGATAAAACGAAATCCTTTTGCCTGGTAAATCTCCCTGATTTTATCTTTGCCTAGTTTGAGTAGATATTGTTTTAAATAATCGCCCTCTTTTAATTCTACGGCTTCTCTGAGTTTTTTTGTCTTAACCTTAGTGTTGCCTGTAAAGTTTATGTTTTTTACAACAGGGCGTTCTAATACTTGGAAGATTATTTTGATTCCATCTTCGTATGGTTCTACTTCTACCTCTATATTGTCAAAGAAACCCAGCAACCATATAGCATCAACATCCTGGCTTATCGCTTGCGGGTCGTATAAATCACCCTCATTAGTTTTTACGGCAGCCTTGATTGTATTACCGCTTATTCTGTGATTACCTTTAAATTCAATCTTCTTTATGATAACCTGTGTTGCTTCGTTTTCCTGTGCATTTATTAGGCAAGAGTTCTTTGGCGGAAGAAGGATAACGAACACAACAGCTAAAATTATATATTTACATGACATAAATTTAGTTTACATCTGACGAAGTATTATGTTGGTAATTTTCGAATCTTAATATTTCCCGTAGGAAAGTAAGTTTTACTTTACCAGTCGGCCCGTTTCTCTGTTTTGCTATGTTAAGCTCAACTTCACCCGGTCTTTTAGTTGGGTCGTAATAGTCTTCTCTATGTAATAATATAATCACATCAGCATCTTGTTCAATAGATCCGGATTCTCGCAGGTCAGACATTCTTGGTGTATGTCCGTCTCGTGTTTCTACTGAGCGATTCAATTGGGAGACGGCAATTACCGGCACCTCTAATTCTCTGGCCAATGCCTTCAGTCCTCTTGAGATAGTGGATATTTCCTGCTGCCTGTTTTCTGCTTTTCGCCCCTCCATTAATTGTAAATAATCAATAACAATCAACTGAATATTATGTTGTAATTTAAGGCGCCTGGCCTTGGCGCGTAGTTCAAGAAGGCCAAGCCCCGGTGTATCGTCTATGAATATTTCCGATTCTGATAAATCGCCCATAGCTAAGGAGAGGTTTGAAAATTGGCTGTCATCAAGTTTGCCTGTACGCAGAAGATGTGCATCTATCTTTGCAGTAGAACACAACATATTTTGCGCTACCTGCTGGGCCGACATTTCCATCGAGAAAATTAATGTTGGTTTTTTCTCTTTGGTGCCGGCGTGTTCCGCAATATTTAAGACTAAACTGGATTTTCCCATACTTGGCCTTGCCGCTATAATTATTAACTCAGATTCTTGAAGACCTGAAGTTATGTCGTCCAAGTCGTAGTAGCCAGTTGATACACCGGTTAATCTCCCCTCTCTATCGTGCAAATTGCTAATGTGATCGAATGTATCATGAAGTATGTTGAATAGTTTTGTTGTTGGGGAGGAAAATTTACGTTGCGTTATGTCAAATATTTCTTTTTCGGCTACGTCTAAAAGTTCGTCTGATTCCAGGGAATCATTATATGCCTCCTGCTGAATCTTTGCAGTTGCAGTAATCAAGTCTCTTTTTATTGTCTTTTCTCGAACAATCTTTGCGTAATATTCTACATTTGAGGCGAGCGGGACTGATTCTTCTAGTTCCATCAAATACTCTGCACCGCCTACCTTCTCAAGTAAAGATTGCTTTTTGAGTTCATCTTTCAAAATAACAAGAT